>MNYE01000122.1 GCA_001873005.1 Dehalococcoidia bacterium CG2_30_46_9 | reverse complement strand
ATCTCTTGAACCGGTGTTGCTCCGGCATCTCTCATGTGATAGCCACAGACGCTAATTGTGTTCCATCTTGGAATGTGCTTGGCACAAAATTCTATGACATCTGAGGTCAACCTCAAACTCGGTCTCGGCGGGTAAATATAATTTCCTCTAGAAAGATATTCCTTCAGGATATCATTTTGCACCGTCCCTCCGAGACTTTCCCACTTGTATCCCCTTTCCTCGGCAGCGACAAGATACATGGCTAATACAGGAGCAGTGGGAGCATTTATCGTCATAGAAGCTGTCACCTTGGAAAGGTCTATACCATCGTAGATGACTTTCATGTCCTCAACAGAATCTACAGCTACCCCGGCTACTCCTACCTCTCCAAAAGTTCTGGAGTCGTCAGAGTCATAGCCAAGCTGTGTGGGCAGGTCGAAAGCTAGACTGAGACCTGTCGCCCCCATTTCTATCATCTTTTTGAAAATCTGGTTTGTTTCTTCCCTTGTTCCATGTCCCGAGTACTGTCTCATTGTCCACAGTCTTTCACGATACATAAGTGGTCTTATGCCTCTGGTATAGGGATATTCTCCCGGGAGACCCAGATCAGCAAGGTAATCGAAGCCTTTGTCTTCAAGGTCCAGTGGGGTATAAAGTGGGTTTAAGGGAATTTGCGAAGCGCTGAAGCGCTGTTCCTGGCTCTTGGTGCCCTTGAGCCATTCTCTGTACCCCTCTTGCAGTAATCCTTCCATGGTCGTCTCCTCTTAGTTGTATTGTATGTCCTCAATGCGGTAGCTAAAGACCCCGGCAGGGGCAGTAACCTCGACTATTTGTCCCCTCCCTTTATCTAGAAGTGCTTTACCTAGTGGCGAAGCAATAGAGAGCTTGCCCTTAGTTGGATTTGCCTCTCGAGAGTCAACCAGAACATAGCTTAGTTTTTTACCAGTGGATAGCTCACGGAGAATCACCGTGCCACCCATTTTCACCTTGGCTGTATTCTGGCGTTCACTCATAATTTTCGCCAATTTCAAGGTAGCCTCTAATTCCTGGATTCTTCCGTCCAAATGTGACTTTCGTTCTCTAGCAGCCGCTAGCGGGGCATTTTCTTGGAAGTCTTTGTCACTAGCTGCCTTTTGCATTTCCTCAATGACATCAGAGCGCTGGTCTTTCAGGCTAGCCAACTCTGCCTCCAGTTCGACACGCCCTTCTCCAGTCAGAATAACCTCTTCCCGGTAATCTTGTCCCAGCAGAACTATCTTCGGAGATACTTTTCTGGCGCGAACATGGCTAGCCAAATTTATTGTAGTAAATTCCCTTTTTTTAAGGTAGGTAAGGAAAGATTTGACTGGCTTCACCTCTAAGGGGGTAATTTGTTCACCATAGCTAGCTACATCAACAGGGTTAAGCTCACTCGGTCTTCTTCCTAAGCCAAGCCAGCGGACAAATTTATACACTTCTATCTGGTTTCTTTCTCTATCTTCTTTTTGGGATATGTTTAACAGAAATTCAGCAGCGATTTCAGCCAGCGTGGGACTATGCTGTGAGGAATTTTCCATCAGCAAGGCCTAATAATAGCGTAAGAATGCTAATTTTGTCAAATTGATTACTCGTTAAAGCGCTACAAGATCTGGTAAAATGACGGTGATAAGAATTGCGGGTGTAAGGCATAATACCTTATGAACAACACAGAAAGGATAGCCTGGTTCGTAGTTGAAGCCCGCTATGAGGCGCTTCCTAAAGAAGCGATAGAAATTGCCAAGCAGGGGATTATTGATTGCTTAATTGAAGCTGAATATTGATCAAAGCAGAGCTGCTTTCGGTATTACTGCCTCTTTAGCTGGGGGACTAAAGCGAAATTTTGGCACCATGACTAAGCCGCTTCATGCTGGGAATGCTGCCCGAAATGGGATAATAGCAGCAAGTTTAGCTCAGCAAGGATTTACTGGTGATAAAAGCATTTTCGATGAATCAGGAAATTTTTGCTATGTTCTTGGTAGTGGAGTTCAGTTCGATTTAGATAGGGCTACCAAAGATTTGGGCCAGAAATTCAATATCTGCTCTGGATTGGAGATTAAGCCTTATCCTTCTTGCCGGGCTACCCATGCCGGGATAGACGCCGCCCTACAAGTCAAAAAGAAATATGCTCTTAATCCTGCTGACATAAAGGACTCAGCAGTTCAGGAACTTATTTCTAAAACCAAAATCGTAGTCGATCCGCAAATACCTAAAGACGCTCTAACCCCCGTGGAGATGAAAATAAAACTCAAGAATGGCGAGGTTTTGTGCCAAAAGGTGGAAGCTGCCAAAGGTGAGCCAAAAAATCCCCTATCGCCAGAGGAATTATTTACTAAGTTCAGGGAATGCGCCTCAGTAGTCCTTACATTAAAAGACGTTGAGCAGACATTAGAATTAACTTCGGATTTGGAATCTTTGAAGGAAATCACTCCGTTGATGGAAATACTCACCTTTAGGATGAAGGGAGCCCAAGAAAAGGAATAACAATGGATGGCCCACTTAAAGGCATAAAGATTTTGGCTTTGGAGAATTTTATTGCTGGCCCTTTCGGCTCGATGATACTTGCTGATTTAGGGGCTGAGGTGATTAAAATTGAACCACCGGAGGGGGATGCCAGTCGTACATTTGCTGGACCGAAATACAAAGGTGAAACCTATTACTTTATGGCTTTGAATCGCAGCAAGAAAAGCTTAACCTTGGATCTGGGAACTCCTCTGGGCAAGGAGGCTTTCTACGACTTAGTTAAGATATCGGATATTGTTTGGGACAACTATCGTCCCGGGGTGATGGAAAGGCTGGGCGCTGATTTTGAGACCCTGAAGAAGATAAACCCCCGAATTATTTGCTCTTCAATTGCTGGCTATGGTTCCTCAGGACCATATCGTGATTGGCCTTCATACGACATAATTGGCCTTGGTTTGTCCGGTATCCTCAGCGTTACTGGTGAACCTGGCGGACCTCCAATAAAGCCAGGCCCGGCTATTGGTGACCTCACTGCCGCCATCTTTGCTGCCCTGGGAGTCTGTGCTGCTTTAGCTGCTCGAGAAAGAACCGGGGAAGGGCAAAAGGTAGAGGTTTCCTTACTTGATGCCTGTATAGCTCTGATGGCATACCACTTATCTTACTATTTTTGCTCTGGTGATATACCCAGGGCGGAGGGCTCAAAGCACTTGAGCATTGTGCCTTTTGGTGCTTACCCTACCAAAGACAGCTATATTACTTTGGGAGTATGTTGGCCCAGGGTTTGTCGCACGCTAAATGCTGAATGGATGATTGATGACCCCAGATTTAGCACTCAAGATGCTCGCTGGAAACACAGGCAAGAATGCGATGAAATCATAAGTAACATTTTAAGGCAAGCTACTACAGAGCAATGGATGGAGCTCATGCGCCTAGACGATGTTGCTGCTGGTCCAGTGAATACTACCGATAAGGTAGCCACTGATCTTCAGGTGCTCCATAATAAAATGATACTGGAGGTAGAGCATCCTTTGGGTGGTAAGATAAAGCTGGCTGGCAATCCCATTAAGATGCCTACTATAAAAGAGGAGTACTTACCACCCCCGACATTAGGGCAGCATAATAACGAAATACTTGCCAGACTACTGGGGTATTCTGAGGGAAAAATAAAGAAACTAAAAGAACAAGAAGAGAAGAATGCTCAAAGTCGGTTGGCTCATATACGTAAAGAGCGGTAACGTGCCTGATCCCAACATGGGCGGGAATGACCAAAATACCGTGCGAAATAGCTGAACAGTGTATCGGACTGTTGAGTGCCCAGACGGGAGATGTCAGTTTCTCGACTTACTCCTGTGATGGATATGAGGCGGGTAGCAACCTTGATAGTCATTCCGCTAGATAGTAGAATTCCACGAACTGGAGCGCATTAGGCGAACAGGGAGTTCATATATATGGATGTTATATGAACCCAAATTATGCACGAGGTATCTAA
>MNYE01000095.1 GCA_001873005.1 Dehalococcoidia bacterium CG2_30_46_9 | reverse complement strand
TCAGTAGTCTGCCCAAAGCATCGAAGGGATTGCCATACTGGACTTCTCCTGAACTTAATTCAGGATTGTTTCCTTGAATGAAGGTGATTTCAGTACCTCGGCTCTTCATTAAGAGGAATGGATTGCTGCCAATGAAAGAGTAGCGCCCCAGCCTCTGGGGATCCATACCACTATCAAGAAAGAAGCTATAGGAGTTGTCTTTGATTAGCTCAAAAACCTCAGGGGCAGTTAAGGAGGTAGAGACTTCTTCAATAAAGGGATAGCGATTCATGTCAAAAATAAAACATCAAACATCAAAATGACAAGTTAAAAATCAAAGGTAATCTTTGCTTTTTGCATTTTAAGTTTTGATTTTCCTTCCCTCTCCCTCGAAAAACCTACAAACTCTGTAACACTTTTTTGGTAGTAAGGCCGACTTCAGCAGGGTTGGCAGCGATAACAGCCCCGGCAGCAGACAAAGCTTTTATCTTCTCTGAAGCTTTACCGGCACTCCCGGTAATAATTGCTCCAGCATGTCCCATCCTTTTTCCTGGCGGGGCTGTGCTACCAGATATGAAAGCAACCACAGGTTTAGTCATCTCACTCTTGATAAATTCAGCAGCCTCTTGCTCAAGAGTGCCGCCAATCTCGCCAATAAGAACTACAGCTTTGGTCTCCTTGTCTGCCTGAAACAATTTCAAAATGTCAACGAAGGTGCTGCCAGGTAGGGCGTCACCGCCAATACCAACACAAGTTGATTGTCCGATGCCTAAAGTGGTGAGTTGGGAGACAATTTCATAAGTTAAGGTGCCACTGCGGGAAACTACCCCTATATTACCAGGAAGGTGAATTTCACCCACCATAATTCCAGCCTTACATTTACCCGGGGAGATGACCCCAGGGCAGTTAGGACCGATAAGCCGGCTTGTTTTACCTTTAAGGTAGCGGTGCACCTTCACCATATCTAATACCGGTATGCCTTCGGTTATGCACACAATCAAAGGTATACCAGCGTCAATTGCTTCTAAGATGCCATCTGCAGCAAAAGCAGGGGGCACAAACATGAGACTAGCGTTAGCTCCCGTTTCAGCTATGGCTCTCTCCACAGAGTTGAAAACAGGTGCTCCTAAGTGTTTACTGCCTCCTTTGCTCGGTGTAACACCAGCTACTACCTTAGTGCCATATTCCATGCAGCGCTGGGCATGAAAGCTACCTTCACTGCCAGTAATCCCTTGAATTAAAAGTCTGGTGTTTTCGTCAATAAGAATGCTCATTCTATTACTCCTTCTTATCCGGCATTTTTGTCCTGAACTTGATTCAGGATCTGAACTGCCTTATAGGCGCCGTCGTAAAAATCTTTAGCTTCGATGAAACTTATCCCTGACTTAGATAGAATGCGTTTGCCTTCTTCGAGATTTGTTCCTGCCAGTCTAATGACTACCGGGAAGGGGATATTCATCTGTTGATAAGCCATTACTATACCTTCAGCAATGACATCTACCCGGGCCATGCCTCCAAATATATTTACCAACACTACCTTTACTCTAGGGTCAGCGACAAATATTTTAAATGAGTTTACTACTCTTTCGGTGTTATTGAGTGTGCCAATATCAAGGAAGTTTGCCGCGCTGCCGCCACAATATTGAATGAGGTCATTGACTGCCATAGCTAACCCGGCACCATTGACCATGCAGCCAATATTGCCATCCATCTTAACATAATTATTTATTCCCCACTCACGAGCCTGCACTTCTAAAGGCTCCTCCTGCTCCTTATCGCGGAGTTCTTGGATATCCTTGTGGCGGAAAAGGGCATTATCATCAAAATTGAGTTTGGCGTCCAAAGCGATAAGCCTCCCACCAGCAGTGATAACTAAAGGGTTGATCTCAGCCAGGGAACAATCCTTACTCATAAACAGGTTATAAAGGTTTGACATCAACCGTGTTGCTTCACCTACCTGTCCTCCGCTCAGGTTCATTCCGTAAGCGAGTTTGCGTCCTTGATAGGGCTGAAAACCAACGGCAGGGTCAATATTGGTCTTGATTATTTTCCCCGGTGTTGCTTGGGCAACCTCTTCGATTTCCATACCCCCAGCCTCACTCGCCATCATTAGCGGCAAGCGGGTAGTACCATCAATGAGCAGACTGAGGTATAGTTCACATTCCACATCGCTTGCTTCTTCTACCAGAACCTTACTTACTGGCACCCCTTCTGGTCCAGTCTGGTGAGTGACTAGCCTGGTTCCAATTAGCCATCTTGCTGCTGTCTCTGCCTCTTGTAGGGTATTGGCTATTTTTATGCCCCCAGCTTTGCCTCTTCCCCCAGCATGGACCTGAGCTTTGATTACCACACGTCCCTTGCCAAATAAGGTGGGAAGTGGGGAGGGCCTCCTTTCTTCAATGTTGGCAGCTACCTCTCTGGCTTCAGCTGGGTTAAAAGCTACCTTTCCCAGAGGGATGGGAATACCATATTGAGATAAAAGCGCCTTAGCTTGATACTCGTGAACCTTCATATTATCTCCTTTCCACTTTCGGCGGAGGGAGTGGGATTCGAACCCACGTTCGCTTTAAGCGAAAACGGTTTTCAAGACCGTCACCATAGACCACTCGGTCACCCCTCCCGAATTGTCGTAGTATAGAAAAATGAGTCGCTAGCGTCAAACTGGGGACACACTAGTTATTAACCCTGAACTTGATTCAGGGTAACCTTGCGGGTCGAAAGTTCTTAGTAGCAATAGTTCTTCCAGAGAAGGTGCCGGGACTTCTGTGACCTGGGGTGATATATTAAGCTGCCAACCGCAATTCTGGCGAATCTGGTCAATTGCTTCTTGCGGTGAGCTAAACTCTGGGGCAAAGAAAAAGTGAGTTAATACGAATTCGCTATCTATTTTCTCAAAAACTCCCCTGTCCGTCACTAAAACCTTCACTTTGTTTCCCGGACAGGTAACGTAAGATACGTTGTTTACCAAACGTTCACGCGATTGAGGTACCATTAAGAGAACCTCTTTGCTATTGAGAGCATCATTACTACCTCCGGAGCCTATAATATATGAATCCGGTGCCATCGTAGAATTGAGATTGCCGCGTTTGTCTACCTCGGCAGCGGAAAGAACGCTTATACAATTTCCTTGTTTACCACCAACAAATACTCCATAAGTATTGACAACATCGCTTATCATTTTGCAAGTTAGCATTGTAGGGACATCGGCATATGGCGGATATGTCGAGTTAGCAGGACGCTGTGAGAACCCGTAATATCCAGAGCCTATCCAGAGTTCACCGTCGTAGTTTTTCTGTTTCAGCTTGTAGTAAGCAAGATAGCTTGCTAAACAGGATGTGCCAATGCCAGATAAAATACCTTTGTATCCATTATTTAGTACCGATTCTTCCAGCCTTCTTGCTGCGGCTACAATCATCATTTCCCGCAAGTTATAACCAGGACTATGAGAGATAAACTCAAGGGCAGGGTTATCCTTCCAAGAATCTGCGGTAGCTTTTCTTCTAAGAAACAAAATTCGGTCATCACCTAGCTTGGACAAATAATTGTTCTGGTCAGGGCAATCTAAGACCCAATTTTCAATCCAGGAATCCAAATCTTCAGGATTCCTCGACGCCTGCCGACGCTGGATAATAAACTCATAGTCATCAATGTAAGGCTCGAATTCTGAAATGCCAAAATTAGTTACCATGCCCTGAGGGTGTGCTCCTAAGGGTACCAGTGAAACAGAATTTACCATATAGCCAGGTATAGTAACTAAGGCTGAATGCTCTCTAATAAACTGAGTGGATACTATATGCTCTACTGTAGCCACTACGCCGCCATTGCTTGCTTTTGCCCCCCAGGCATCCTCTCCTGAAGACATATAAGGAGCCGCAATGATATTGCCCTGGGGATCACCTGCCCAAGCATGGATTAGAGAAATATCAGGATTTAGAGCCCTCACCAGCCCTACTTTAGTTCCACCCCCGAAGGGATCTGGCATCTCATAAAAGGAGCCTGCGTTTTCTTGAGCCATGCTGCTGCCTGAGAGGGATTTGGTCGGCATGAACGGCAAGTCGAAGGCGCCTGCCATCAATCGTTGAGCTAAGGTTAATAATGTCCAATTCTCAATTTCAATAAGCTTACTTTTAAAAGCTCTTTGAACTATCCGGCTTGGTGCTGGAGTAGGATAGATTTCGG
>MNYE01000003.1:2441-4143 GCA_001873005.1 Dehalococcoidia bacterium CG2_30_46_9 | reverse complement strand
GAGCGGCTGGCGATGATTCTATATGAATTAGATGACGTGAGAAAATTGGCATATCCCCAATTTTCTGTTGTTCCCTATACTGATGAAGAGATAGCCAAATCAATTACCGGCATAGCAAGTCCTCGAACTGCCCGAGGAAAGAAAATAGCACAGGCAATTGAGGAAAGTGCTCGAAAATATAAGGACGAGATTGCCCCTTGCGAATTTCTAGCCTGGAAAGACAAATCTATTGAAGTGAAGGTGCTAGAGACAGAGGCAGGCAAAAAACTGATTGGTCCGGCGGGGTTTAATGAGATCTGTGTGGCTGACGGTACAATTTACAGCGCTACTATCCCTTCGGGTGTATATACGGGGATAAACTATATGCGTGCCATAGCTATGGGAGTGGCGGCGGCAATAGAGAATAGTCATGGAGAGTTAACTTATCAAGTAAAAACAATAAAGCATCTCTCTGACCTCAATTTGCAAATTCCTGAAGGTGTTCGCCAGTACATTCAAGGAAGACAAAAAAAGATAGGAATTGGTGGTGCCGTCTTTGTAACCATAAAGGCAAAACCAGTGAATTAAGGGGAAGTGGAGCAGAAAAAGAGTAAGTTGCTACAGAAGCTCGGCGAGCTGCACAGACAACATAAAGGTCTGATAAATCTCATGCCTTTACAAACTGGTGGCTTACTTACCCAGGCGGCTAAGGAAGCTTTAATAGAGTTTGGAGATGGTTACTCCATATGCGATTTTTGCCTTGGCAGTCTGAGTAATATAGCCAACCCTCCTATTCGAGAATTTGTATATGAATTGTTGCCCCCATTCTTAGGCAGTGAGGTAGCTACCATAACACATGGAGCCAGAGAGGCGATATTTATGGTAATGCATTCTTTAGGGCAGCCTGGCGATTCAATCATTGTTGATGGTAATAGGCATTACACCACCATTGTTGCTGCTGAAAGAGCCGGATTAAATGTAATTGAAGTGCCCCCCTCTGGGTACTCTGAGTTCAGGATTGATGTTAGTAATTTCATAGCACTTATAGAGAAGCATAAACCCAAGCTGATTTTATTGACTTATCCCGATGGCAACTATGGCAATATTCCTGATGCTAAAAGATTGGGCGAAATAGCCCAGCAATACAATATTCCTTTTATTCTTAACAGTGCATATGCTGTGGGCAGGATGCCTATAAGTATGGAAGAGAGCGGTGCCGATTTCATTGTCGGTAGTGGTCATAAAAGTATGGCCTCTGCCGGACCCAGTGGTGTATTGGGGATGAAGAAAAAATGGGAAGAGGTCGTGCTAAGAAAATCTAAAACTTACGACAACAAAGAGGTTGAGCTTCTAGGATGCACCCTGAGAGGTGTTCCTTTGATAACGCTTATGGCTTCCTTTGCCGAGGTGCAAGAGCGAGTCCTTCATTGGGATGAGCAAGTTTCCAAAGCACAGTGGTTTTCCAGTGAGCTGGAGAAACTAGAGTTCAAGCAACTAGGGGAGAAACCACATAAACATGACCTGTTACATTTTGAAGCTCCAGAACTTTACAACATCTCCAAGCGTGTCCGCGAGAGGGGATATTTCCTTTACCGTGAACTCAAGGAAAGGGGTATCTGGGGGCCACAACCAGGCTTGACCAAGAGTTTCAAGATTTCTACCTTTGCCGCCAGTAGAGAACAATTGAGCTTTGTCGTAGATTCTTTTAAGGCTATCCTAAACA
>MNYE01000003.1:0-2348 GCA_001873005.1 Dehalococcoidia bacterium CG2_30_46_9 | reverse complement strand
ACCTTTGGAAACATGACTGAAATGAAGCTGAAGTAACGCTGTCTGTGTTCATAAGTAAAGCATCTTCACCATTGTCAGAATAATACCTCAGTCGCTTACCTACCACATGGAACCCATATTTTCGGTAAAGTATCTGAGCCACTTGGTTAGAGGCACGCACTTCTAAAGTAACCACATCAGCATTTAATCTTATTGCTAATTCAATAACGGAGATTAGCAATGCCTCACCTATACCCATTGCACGATATTCACCTCTCACAGCAATAGAGGTTACATGAGCATCGTTTGCCATTAACCACAAACTAGCAAAGCCAACAATGTATTCTAACGGGCGGTTTTCTCTAGTTAATATGGAATTACTATGGAAAAGACCTCTAAAAAAGCGTAGCTGTGGTACTGTTGGCTGGTTTAATTTCGCTAGCATCTCTTTTGTTGTACAGGCTGCTAAATAGCGAGCTAATGGGTTATCCAGTTCTCGCTGATATGAAGATAGAGAGCGCAACATCCACTCACCAGGAAAGGCTTCACGGTCAATCTCAGCTACTTGAGGAATATCTTCGCCTATCATAGGACGAATAATATATTTTGAATTTTGCATTAGGGGGAATTTTAGCATGATTGTTAGGTAAGGCACCAAACTGAATGCCTTCTCCTTTTCCAGTGAAAGACCGTGTATGCGAAAATTTCTCTTCGTATTTGACAAGCGCTTCCATTTCAATTATTCTATTGCCAGAGGCCTATTTAACAAGACAAATACTTTGCTAACCCTTTGGGTAGCGACCTTTGCCCTGAATCTAGTTCAGGGCAAACCAGATACATTGCTCAAACGGAGATAAAACGGAGATAAGTGGAAAGAGCAATACCCAGCATCAATATATCTTTTTCCTTCCAACGCCCCGATAAAGTGCTAGAAAAGATTATCCGAGATGAAAGCGAGTCTAAGTATCTTTACGAGCTCAATTTAAATCTTCGTGATCTCTTTTTACTTCGTGGTCTTAATGAGCTTCTTTGCCTTGATACCCTGGTGAACGTAGAAAAATACTGGTATCAAATTGAGGTGGCAAAAAGAGCCATCAGGGAATTTGGGGGAAGGGTAATCCTGGCTGACGAGGTGGGCTTAGGGAAGACAATCGAGGCAGGAATGGTTATTAAAGAGTATTTGATGCGGGGAATGGTGAGCCAGGTACTAATTCTTACACCCCCTTCCCTCGTTTCTCAATGGCAAGAAGAGATGCTGACTAAATTTGGGCTTTATTTTGCTATTACAGATGGAGTTAACTTGGAGAAAGATAGTTCATTCTGGAGTAGAGAGAAGCTTATCATTTCTTCCCTCAATTTGGCCAAATCGGCAAGTCACTTTAATCAAGTAACAGCAAACGAGTATGATCTTGTAGTTGTTGACGAAGTCCATCATCTTAAGAACCGCACTACTTTGAACTGGAAGCTGGTTAACAATTTGAAGAGCCGTTTTCTCCTTTTTATCTCAGCCACGCCGGTGCAAAATAACCTTATAGAGCTTTTTAATCTTATTACCTTACTCAAACCAGGATTGCTAAAAACTGAAGCTGGGTTTAAGAGAGAATATGTTAAACGTGGTGATCTCAGGACACCGATTAATCAAGAAAAGCTTAGAATGCTCTTAAAGGATGTAATGATCCGTAATACCCGTCCCTTAGTGGAGGTAAAATTGCCCAGGCGTTTTGCCAGCACAATAATAGTACCCCCCAGTAAGCTTGAGGAGCAAATATATCATAGGATAAGTGATATGGCGAGAGAAAGTTATCAAAAGAGTAAAGGGACAACAAGATTAATCCTGAACACTCTACTACGAGAGGCAGGAAGCAGCGCCTACGCTCTCAGGAATTCTCTCTTGAAGCTTAATGATATATTTTCGCCCCCATTTGTTAGTGAGTTACTTGGGCTAATCGGCAGATTAGATAGCACGGAGAAAGAACGCTATCTGCTTGAATTGTTAGCAAAGGGGAAAGGAAAGAAAATTATTTTCACCAATTATGTTGAGACGCTGAGATACCTTGCCCAAAGTCTTTCCCATGCTGGATTCCAATTTGTCGAATTAAGAGGAGATTTAACAAGCAGTGAAAAGGAGAAAGCTATTCAGGTCTTTCGGGATCAAGCGGATATCTTATTAGCTATGGAATCGGGTGGAGAAGGCAGAAATATCCAGTTTTGCAATACCATGATAAACTACGACCTTCCCTGGAACCCAATGAGGATTGAGCAGAGGATAGGTCGGATTCACCGCATTGGTCAGACAAGGGATGTTTTTATCTTCAATCTTTGTCTTAAGGGCAGTATAGAGGAATATATTCTTGAAGTCCTGGATAAGA
>MNYE01000083.1 GCA_001873005.1 Dehalococcoidia bacterium CG2_30_46_9 | reverse complement strand
TGTTCATCGCTAAGATTCTTCGGGCTATTGGCTTATCAAGCTTTTCAAGGTCTCTTATTGCTCTTTCAGTCCAGTCAACCTTAACCAAGCCTTTTTACTACCTCTTCATGCGGAATCTTCCTGAAGGGATTTTGCAAACGCTCTTTCAGTTCCTCTTTAAATTCCTCCCTCAACTCTAGCCCGGAATCAGGATCACCAAGAACCTCTAAGATTTTCTGCTCTATTAAATACTCCAGCTCATCAATGGTTAGATCTTTAAGTTTCGTCATCTTTATCTCCTCATCATTCAGCGTTATTTGCCACAGTATACAAACTTCAACATAGGGAAGGAGCATCGCAGCTATTTTTATGTCATTATACAATGTTAGCTTAGTATAGGGAAGATAATGTAGTAGTTCAATAGCCGAGTGACACACGACTTCTTTCCTTGTTATTGTTATTCCTTGTCATTACAAGGCGTATGCTCCTTCTTACAAGATATGACCCCTTTTTGTCACTACGAGGCGTATTCCTTTGTCATTCTCCGCAATCTCGGTGGGGACTGTTCTGTGTGAGATTGCTTCGGCTGACTTCGTCAGCCTCGCAATGACCTTTGTGTAACCATTCTTGCAATTGATTATAGCTCTCTCCGGTGCGCTTCTTTCAAGCTGATGTTCTCGATTCCCAATTCCTCTATGTGGAGTTCAGAAGCCTCTTTGAGATTGCCGATAGCGTCTTCTATATCATCTCCTTGGGTATAAATATCCAGTTCTGGGCAATAGACCGTGTAGCCACCTTCTTCCTCTTGTATCAATTCAGCAGTAATAGTGATACGCTTCATCTCTCCTCCTTATCCATTCAGTGTTATCTGCTATATTACATCTTAAAATGCTACGAGTTTCAACCTCTTAAGGTCTTCGTATGTCCACTTGGCCTGTTTTTCAATCATGCTTTTCAAGATCTTTGGGGAGAAGGTGTCATTTGAATGGTGGGAGGAAACCGTCACCCTCCTTCCATCTTGGTGCTGGTATTGTTGGTGACTACCCGACTGTTGGTCAAGGTAAAAGCCATCTTTAATCAGGGCTGAGATTATTTCCCTAGCAGTTAAAGAGCGAAGCTTGGAATAATCGATTCCCTTCATACGGTGATAGCCACCAAAGGTTCAGGGAAAATCCTCACCTCTGATTCTGGCTCTTCCGGGATTGGTTCTCCGTGCTCAATGAGGCTTTCGACAGTCATTTCGACTACCTCTCTTATGTTCCTCAAAGCCTCCTCTCTGGTATATCCCCAGGTAGCTCCACCCTTTTCTTCAAGGACTGGGCAACAAGCAAACCAGCGGTCTTCGTCAGGTTCAAGCACTACTCTAAAAACATAGGTTTTCATTTCACTCCCTTCACATTATATCATAAGCAATCCTGGTCTCACCTATTTGAGTTTCATGGTTCCATTTTTGCCAACTGGCTTTGCTGGATTATACAAGCTTAGTTCAATATAGGGAAAAGCATCGTGTACTGCTCATATTTTGTCATGACGTTCAACTCAGGCCCGTGTCCTGGGGATTGGGATATCCAGTTGCCGACATATCTTTCTTGCTAGCAGAATTTCTATCTCTCGGTGGCGAGGAACAGTAGCAATATGCCCGTTCTCTGGATTTAAATAAACCGAATGCTTACTGCCTTCCCGTTGGAAAATGCAACCCTCCCTTGTCAGGTGGTTAACAAGGTCACGACGTTTCACAACCTTACACCTGAACCTGGATCTTTCTCTTCAGGATTTTTCCAGCCATCCCGCTGTCCCTCAGTTCCCGCTGAGTTTCCAGCATAAGCTGGATTGCTTCTTGGAGATTTTCTTGAACCTCTTTGATTGTTCGTCCCTGGCTGAAAGCTCCTGGAACCGCATCCACCCACCCAATATACCATCTGCCCCGCTTCTCAATGGTAGCTTCAAATGTCCGTTCCATCGCCATAACCTCCCTGCTAGCAAACATCAGTATATAGCAACTAGAAACCTAAAATCTACCTTTCCTTTGTCCTGTGCGTAACCCTATTCGTAGTGCGAGGCTTTAGCCTCGTGCAATGCCCATTTGTCATTGCGAGCGAAGCGTGGCAATCTCACGTCCCTTGCCAAATAAGATATGGTGATGGGTGGGCAATCTCTCAAGATTGCTTCGGCACGGAGTTTACACTGAACGAAGTGAATGTGTGCCTCGCAATGACAACCTTGTAGTGCAGGGATTTGTCCCCCATCCATTGCCGAGGGCAAGTCTTGGCACTACAAATCCCCGCACGACTCTGAAGGGACGCACTACACTTTGGTCAATCCTGCCTCGCCAAATGGCTTTGCCGGATTATGATTTGACAAACACTGGCACTCTCAGTTATCCTCCTGATTAAGGAAGCAAGAAAGTGACTGAAGTTGATATTCTTAAGATAGAAAAGCAATATCCAGATGAGTGGCTTTGGTTCGAGATCTATGAACTTGATAAATCAGGTCATCCTGTAAGGGGTAAGCTTCTGGCTCATAGTCCCAGCCGATCTGCCTTGGATGAATTTATGGCAAGGGATACTGCTGTTTATCCTCATACTTACCTCATTTATACCGGTGCTAAGCCAAAGAAAGGCATGGCAGTTGTCCTATAACTGTTGCTCCTTTTCCCCCAAATGCACCCATATTGCTTTTTGATTGCACCATCGAATTCCACACTAAACTTACTCTAATCATGGCACTGGATACTGGTTCCTCTTATACTGTTATCCGAGAGGCGGCTGCCAGAAAAATTGGTTTTGAGCTTGATAAAGTGCAGGAGTGGGTTACCCTTGGCGATGCCTCTCAGCACCATATTGCTCCCAAAGTCACCCTCAAATCTTTCTCCCTGGCTGATGCCAAAATTGATAGTCTCGATGTCCTTATCTATACCCTCCCTGAGGAGCATGGCATTGACGGCATTATTGGATTGAATTTCTTGCGCCAGTTCAATATCGGGCTAGACTTTAAGCAAGGCATCCTCACGCTCAATCGCTAATACGCATGACCCTGAAGGTCGCACTACATAAATAAGCACCTTGTAGTGCGAGGCTTTAGCCTCGTGCTGTGCCTCGTAATGACGAACCGAATTATACCACCCAACTGGCTTTGCCGGATTATACAAGCTCAGTTCAATATAAGAGAGCAGCAATTACTGCTACTTAATTTTGTAAATTTCTCTCCTATGCCCTATAAATTGGCTTATCAAGCTTTTCAAGGTCTCTTACTGCCCTTTCAGTCCAGTCAACCTTAACCAAGCCTTTTTACTACCTCTTCATGCGAAATCTTCCTAGAGGGGTTTTTTAGACGCTCTTTCAATTCCTCTTTAAATTCCTCCCTCAACTCTAGCCCGGAATCAGGGTCACCAAGAACCTCTAAGATTTTCTGCTCTATTAAATACCCCAGCTCATCAATGGTTAGATCTTTAACTTTTGTCATCTTTATCTCCTTATCCATTCAGTGTTACGATGCCTATTTGTATGCACCTTCCCTTGTGGATATCTTGAATACCAGTATGGTTTTATCAAACTTTCTCAGTAGCACCCTATACTTACCTACCCTGACTCGGTAAACATCCCTTTCACCCTCTATAGGCTTCAAATCTAGCTCTAAACTTTCAGACAGTCTGTAGAGAGCAATATCAACCAAGGTCTTATATTCCTTAGGCAGCTTTTTATACTGTTTGGATGCCTCCTTGGAAAACTTTATTTCAAATCTTCCCAACTGATAACTTCGCCCTTCTCATACTCTTTTAGAGCTTTCTTATACGATGCCTCTTCTTCATCAGTTAGTGGAGAGATATCGCTTTGGACTAAAATCTTTGAGAATATGCCCATCAGAGCATCTTCAGGCAATGCCTTAAGCATCTCTATAATGCTGTTTTCGGGTATCAAAATTGTCTTTGCCATTTTCCCACCTCCATTCACATTGATATTATACTACTTTTTGCCACCTCTGTTCAGCATTACCTCTTTGCTACCGTAGTGCGAGGCTTTAGCCTCGTGCTGTGCCTTCTTGTCATTGCGAGCCCCCTCTTGTCATTGCGGTTTTTCCCTATTGTCATTGCGAGCGGAGCGTGGCAATCTATTATATCTTCCTGCACAACCCTGAAGGGACGCACTACATTCCGTCAATCCGTCCTTCGCC
>MNYE01000070.1 GCA_001873005.1 Dehalococcoidia bacterium CG2_30_46_9 | reverse complement strand
TATCATAAGTGTCAGACCTTTGAGTCTGAGAGCATAATCAGCACGGCATGATTTTGAGCGAATTTGATTACAGATTTTCCAGCGGACTGTGTGAAAACTCCCTTCATTATCCAAGTTATCCTGATATGATTCTACATGATGGAGGGATAAAACAGTGATACCGCATCCTACCCCAGTTCTACCAGAAGGTGATTTCTTGGCTCTATTACAATGGCAGTAATTGATGGCTGGGAAGTAAAATGCGTTTCTCTAAGCTTTTTGGCAAGACTCTAAGGCAAACGCCATCGGAAGCCGAGGGCACAAGCCATCAGCTATTGCTCCGGGCCGGCATGATTGCTCAGGAAGCTGCTGGCATTTATTCCTTTTTGCCCCTGGGCTGGCGAGTATTGAGAAAAATAGAGAACATAATTAGAGAGGAAATGGACAGAGTTGGTGGGCAGGAACTATCTTTGCCAGTACTGCAACCTATCGAACTATGGCTTAAATCGGGGCGATATGCTTCTTTTGGCAAATCTCTGTTTACTTTGACTGACCGTAAGGAGCATGTATTAGCTCTGGGACCTACTCATGAAGAAGTCATTACTGAGCTTGTTCATAAATATGTGCAAAGCTACCGTGACCTTCCCTTGCTTCTTTACCAGATACAGACCAAGCTTCGTGATGAGCCCCGACCCCGTGGTGGATTATTAAGGGTTCGTGAGTTTATTATGAAAGACCTTTATAGCTTTGATGTGGATGAGGCTGGACTGGATGAAAGTTATCAAAAAATGATACAGGCTTACAAAAACATCTATGCTCGCCTTGAATTACCCGTTATGATGGTAGAGGCCGACAGCGGTGCTATTGGAGGTAAGGAATCGCATGAGTTTATGGTAATCACCGAAAGTGGCGAGGATGAGATAGTTTACTGCTCTAACTGTGGCTATGCTGCCAACATTGAGAAAGCTCAAAGTGCCAAGACCTTCGTTCCGAGCCGAAGCCCTGAGCAAAGCGAAGGGGAAGCGCTGAATCTGGAAGCGAAGGATTTGCTGCCTGTGAAGGAAGTAGCCACGCCAGGAGCACAGACCATAGAAGAAGTAGCTAATTTCCTGGGTATATCCCCTTGTCAAACTCTTAAGGCGATTTTTTATTCTGCTGATGCTGAATTTATCTTTATCGTTATTCGCGGTGACCTGGAAGTAAATGAAACGAAGTTAAAGAATGTACTGAAGCGTAATGAGCTTCGTCTGGCTAGTGAAAACGAGGTAAGAGAAAAAGGACTTGTAGCTGGCTTTGCTTCACCGATTGGTGTGACTCTTGCCCTTAAAATCGTTGCTGATAATTCCATAACTATAGGCTCTAATTTCGTCGCTGGAGCCAATAAGCCCGGATATCACCTCAAGAATGTAAATTATCCCAGAGACTTCCAGGTTGCTCTTCTGACAGATATTGCTCTTGCGAAGTCAGGCGATAACTGTCCCAAATGTACCGGTAAGTTGTCTTCAACTCATGGTATTGAAGCAGGGCATGTGTTCAAATTAGGCACTTTCTTGAGCGAGAAGTTTGGTGCCTTTTTCTTGGATGGCAATGGTACACCTAAACCTATCGTCATGGGCTGTTATGGTATTGGTCTGGGGCGTCTCCTGGCAGCTATAGTGGAGCAAAGTCATGATAATAAAGGTATTATCTGGCCATTGTCTGTCGCGCCTTATCAAGTCTATCTTTGCCCTTTACACTTGGATAACCCCGAGGTTTCCTCTGCAGCGGAAAAGGTTTATCAGGAATTGCAAAAGAGGGGCATAGAAGTTCTCTTTGATGATCGTAATGACTCCCCCGGAGTTAAATTCAATGATGCCGACCTCCTAGGAATACCCTTACGACTAACTTTAAGTCCACGCACTTTGCAGAGTCGGAGCATGGAAGCAAAGTGGCGCACAAAGAAAGAAGCACAGCTCTTGCCTTTAGGGGATGCAACTATTGAAATTAGCAGGCTGCTAAACACGCTCCAGATAAAGGGCTAATCTGCGGTCCATCTATGATATAATATACAAAGAGAAGTAATGGCACAGAACGAGAGCCACAATACAACGAGCGCCGAATATACCGCCGAGGATATCCAGATTCTGGACGAAATCAAGGCTGTACGCCTCCGCCCGGGAATGTATATTGGCAGCACAGATAAGCAAGGATTACATCAACTGCTCTACGAGATAGTTTATAACAGCATAGACGAAGCCATGGCTGGTTTCTGCAGCCGAATCGAAATAATAATCCGTAATGACAACAGCGTCATTGTAATTGATAACGGACGGGGCATTCCTACAGAAACTATCCAGGAACAAAACATTACAGCTCTTGAGGCAGTGATGACCCGCTTGCATGCTGGAGCTAAATTTGGGGGGCATGTTTATAGCATATCCAGCGGCTTACATGGTGTTGGTGCCTCAGTGGTTAATGCACTATCTTTATGGCTTAAGGCCGAAGTAAAACGAGAGGGAAAACTTTACCGCCAAGAGTACCGACAAGGCGTTCCCCAGGGTGGTGTAGAAATTGTCGGTGAGGCATCAGATACTGGCACCTTGGTCACTTTCTTAGCCGATAAGGAAATCTTTAAGGAAATTGACTATGACTTCGATACAGTATGCCAACGGCTAAGAGAACTGGCTTACTTGAATAAAGAAGTAGAGATAACTTTCAAAGATGAGAGGAGCGATCAAGAAAAGACTTTCTATTTTGAAGGAGGCATAGCGAGTTTTGTTAGCCGCCTGAATAAGAATAAGACAATTATCCACCCCGAGCCAATTTACCTCTCAGCTATGCTAAATAGCACTATAGTGGAAGCAGCTCTGCAATATAATGACGGTTTTGCCGAACTTACCTTGTCCTTCGCTAACTGTGTTAACACTAGAGATGGGGGCAGTCATCTCACTGGATTCCGAACAGCATTAACTCGAGTTCTCAATGATTACGCCCGCAATAATAAGTTTATTAAAGATACCGAGTCTAGTTTGACAGGCGAAGATGTCCGCCAAGGGCTGGTAGCCATTATTAGTGCCAGATTACCCCAGCCTCAATTTGAGGGACAGACGAAAGTAAAACTAGGGAATCCAGAGGTAAAAGGCGAGGTTGAATCCGTGGTGACAAATGGCTTGTCGCTTTATTTCGAACAACATCCTGAGGATGCTAGGGCAATCATAGAGAAATGTCTCCTAACCGCCAAAGCCAGAGAGGCAGCGCGCAAGGCTCGTGAGCTAGTCTTTAAGAAGTCTAGTCTGGAGGGCTCAGCATTACCAGGGAAATTAGCCGATTGTTCTGAAAGGGAGCCATCCTTATGTGAACTCTTCATCGTCGAAGGTAACTCCGCAGGCGGTTCTGCCAAGCAGGGACGAGACCGCCGTTTTCAAGCTATTCTCCCCTTGAGGGGGAAGATACTTAACGTGGAGAAAGCTGCCAAAGACAAAATTATTGAACATGAAGAGATCAGGGCTGTTATCACAGCATTAAGAACAAATAGCAATGAATACTTCGACCTTTCCAAGCTCCGCTACCACAAAACAATAATCATGACCGATGCCGATGTTGATGGTTCCCATATTCGTACCTTACTTCTCACCTTCTTTTTCCGCCACATGACAGAGCTAATTGAGCGAGGGCATCTCTTCATTGCTCAGCCACCACTCTACCGTATCCAGTGTGGTAAACAACAATTCTGGATTTATTCCGAGGAGGAAAAAGAAAGAAAGATTAAGGAGCTAGGAGAAAATAAAGTAGAAATTCAGAGATATAAAGGACTGGGTGAGATGAACCCGGAGCAACTATGGCAGACAACTATGAATCCGGCCACCAGAACCTTATTCCAGGTGAGAATAAAGGACGCTATAGCTGCAGATCAAGTTTTCCACATGCTGATGGGAGACGAAGTTCCACCCCGCAAAGCATTTATCCAGACCCATGCCCAAAGCGTGCGAAATCTGGATGTGTAATTAAGTTTATTTCGAGAATATGCCTTGAAGTTCCACGTAGCGGACTTTGCCATTACCTATATCTTGTTTGAGAATCTCCCTCACCTCATCTTTTGCGGTGAAGTAGATAATCTGCCATCCTGACTCAGAGAGTTCTCTTAATATATCAAACTGTCGCCGCAATCTTTCGCTATCAGATTTAATAAAGGGGTCATCCAGCACAAAGA
>MNYE01000031.1 GCA_001873005.1 Dehalococcoidia bacterium CG2_30_46_9 | reverse complement strand
TGGTGCACCATCGCCGTTGGTAGCAATGATGATTGGCAGTCATTTTGCCGGGTTATTGGCAACCCTTCCTGGACAGGGGATGGGAAGTTTTCCACCATTTTGGGGAGGAAGGAGAATGAACTGGAATTAGACCGACTAGTAGAAGGGTGGACAATTAAGCACAGTGCTGAGGAGGTAATGGCCTTGATGCAAGTGGGAGGGGTAGCTACTGGAATAGTAGAGACCATCCAGGACTTGTTTCAAGATCCTCAATTGAAGCATCGCAATCATTTCTGGGTTATGAACCACAAAGAGATGGGACCATTTCCTCATCTGGGGCAGGCTGCCGTGTTGTCAGAGACACCAGCACAACCACGCATGCCCTCACCTTGTCTCGGTGAACATAATGAGTATGTATGCCGGGAAATCCTGGGCATGCCTGAGGCAGAGTTTGACCAACTTTTAGTCGAAGGCGTCTTTGATTAGTCTAAAGTTCTGGATATTGGTAAATTTCAAAGCGCTTAATTAGCCTGACTTTTGTCTCTGGTGCTTCCCTCCTTATTGCTTCAATAAATTTCTTCTCCGATCCCGCATCAGAATAAAAAGAGACAACTACCTTAGGGTGGACTAACCTTGCTATTTGAGCAGCGCTTCTCGGAGACACCCCTACATATAGCAGAATATTCGGTTTATACTTTACGGCAACTTCTACCATCTCCGGAAAAGCTTCGCTGTCACTAGGATGGTAAACAACTGGCGAGGGACAAGGGAAAAGGAGGCCCTCCCCACCTCCCACCTTATTTGGCAAGGGACGCGAGGGACGTGTAGATACTATGAAGGATAAAGGTTCGTTAGCTGGATGATCACAGCGCAAGGCATGTAATTCGATGTCCTCAATAGTAGTAGAATCTCCTACTCTTAAAGCCTTAACATTTTCGTTTAAAAGGCTTGCTGCCACAAAGGGAGTGGTCAGAATTGGTGCTCTTGTTTTCTGTTGCAATTCCTTTGCTAACTTAGGGTCGAAATGGTCAAGGTGCTCGTGAGTAATAATTATGGCATTAGCTCGAACGCATTCTTCAAAGCTGACTTTCACCGGGTCGAAAATCAATATCGCCCCGGGACTTTTCACCATGACACCAGAGTAAGAATTGAACCATGTGATAGCTAACTTTCCTGGGGGTACATTAAGCTTAAAAATTTCCTCGGAGCCCACAATCTACTTGATCTCCATATAGCGCTCGTCACGTTTGTGAAAGCCTGCTCTTGCCCCCTTATCCTTTCTATCTTTGACAAAAATGAACTCTCCTGGCTCATACCGCAAGTTAGTAAACAAGGTGTGAGTCATATACCCTTGAAGCCATCCGGCAGTCAATCCCAGGATATCTAATATCATATGATTGGACACTTTACCAATAGCGATACCGTCTTTAGGCAGGAGAGTAACCTGCTTGGCTATTTTGTTTACCTCTTCATCCAATTTGTCAGGGGGAACAGCCTTGGTGGCCCACCCAATCCTCTCCGCCTCTATCCCACTTATAGCTTCCCCGGTCAAGCACATCCACCTTGCTTTTTTGTAGCCTACAGTCTGGAATAAGGGGATTAAATTGATACCACTGCCAGCAAACCCCAGTCGCTGCTCAGCGTGTGATATGTGAGCATCCTCACTGACAACAGATATATCGCACATTTCGGCAATTGCCGCCCCTTCGCCGATGCAATGTCCATGCACTTGAGCTATGGTTACCCTCGGGTGCAACAGCAATTTCTGGTGCACTTCCAGCCAGCGCCTGTCCGTGAGAAGTCTAGCTCTCTGGCTAGGGCGTCTTTTCCCTGGTTCTTTATCCCATTCCTCATACACCTTATAAATGCGCTCAAGATCATGGCCGGCACAGAAAGCACGCCCCGCCCCTTTTATTATTAAGACCTTAAGGTCATCATCGTTTGATGCTTCGTCCAGTGCCGCACTGAAGTCATCCATTATCCCACCATCACCAGGAAAATCCATTACGTTTAACTTTTCCGGGCGGTTCAGCGTAATTGTAGCAATTTCCCCATCTTTTTCATAAATGACGTATTTGTAGCTCATGTTATTTAACCTCCTTCTCATAGTCCTATACTCCGGGCAACAATTTCCCTATGGAAATCACCATTACCCCAGGTGATTTCCATTGCCTTCGCTCTTCTAAAATAAAGCTGCATATCATGATCCACCGATATGCCTACACCTCCATGGACTCTAATAGCCTCAAGACAAACTTTTCTTGAGGCGTCGCTTGTCCACGCTTTTGCCATAGAGCTCTCTTTGCCTGCCGGCAGGTTTTGGCTTAACTTCCAAGCCGCTTCATAAGTCAAAAACCTAGCACCATCAACATCTATGAGCATATCAGCACATTTATGCTGGATAGCTTGAAAGCTGCCTATAAGTCTTTCAAATTGCACTCTTTGCTTGGCGTAGCTGACAGTTGCCTCTAAAACCTGCTCCAATCCTCCCAGTATCAAGGCACAATTAGCTAAAGCAGCCCACTGACCTATCCTCTCTACAATTTCCCAACCCTTCCCAATCCCTCCCATAATATTTGTCGCTGGCACTCTTACATTATCCAGGGTGACTTCACATTGTTTATCCGAAGCCATGGTTTTGAGTAAATCGCACTTTATTCCTTGACTCTTCGAGTCGATTAAAAAAAGACTCACCCCTTTGCCTGTTCTAGCCAGACACAACAGCCAATTAGCTACATGAGCATCAGGAACAAATAGCTTGATGCCACTTATTGTGTAGTTATTGCCATCTCTAACTGCTTTAGTTTCTGGTTCCTTCGCTTGGCTCAGGACTTCGCCAAATTGTGTCTCGGGTTCAGTTACTGCCAAGGTTATGATCAGCTCACCTTGAACTATGGGCAAAAGAAGGTTTCTTTTCTGCTCTTCAGTCCCGTAGTGTAGTATGGGTAATCCACTACAAACCACAGTAGAAACGAATGGTCCAGGTAATAAAGCTCTCCCCATTTCTTCAAGCAAGATAATCAAGCTTAAGAAGCTTCCCGTTCCGCCATACTCCTCAGGGAAGACTAATCCCATCCAACCTAACTCGGCCATTTTCTTCCACAACTCAGGGGAATAGCCTTTTTCGTCCTGTTCCATTTCCCGCACAAGTTTCTTGGGGCACTCTCGTTCTAAGAATTCCCTGGCCGATTTTCGTAGCATCTCTTGCTCTTCAGAAAGACTAAGATCCATGATTACCTCCCATAAAATTTTGCCTTTCAGACACAGCCCTGAAACAAGTTCAGGGTCAGTCTCGAGGCAGCCCTAGCCCTCTCTGGGCTATAATATTTCTCATTATCTCAGATGTACCTCTGGTAAGAAGATCGCGAACTGAATCCAAATACAATCTTTGTAGCTCCCCGTCTAATAAAGCCCACTTCGAGCCTGACTGAAGCTGGCCACGAAGATCAAATATCTGCATGCCAGTGTTTATGATACGCTGTTCTAGCTCACTGACGAACGCCTTCAGCATCGCTGCCTCATAATTGGGCACCTTTCCTTGATCCAGCATCCAGGGAACTCTTAAGGCGAATAATTTTGCTACCTCGAGCTCGATAGCAAGTTGACCCAGCTTCTGACGAATAACAGGTTCACTGTTTTTTCCTCTTTCTCTGGCATAGTCTACAATAGCGTCAAATAATTTTGACAAGCCGCTTACGGTATAGATCCTTTCATAATCCAATGCCTCAAGAATATAGTAAAAACCGCGGTTTTTTTCACCAATCAGGCACTCTTTGGAAACCTTGACATTCTCATAAAAAACCTCGTTTGTCCTTAAACCACCCATGATCCAGATAGGGAGTATAGTTATTCCCGGTGTTTTCAGGTCAACTACAAATAATGAAATTCCTCTATGTTTTGGTTTGGTCACCTCAGTCCGGGCGCCAAGCCAATGATATCGGGCATAGTGACAATGGGTATTAAATATTTTCCCGCCGTTGATAATGAAATGGTCGCCCTTATCCTCGGCTCTGATACTCAAATTAGCTAAATCAGAACCGGCCTCAGGTTCAGTGTAGCCAAGAGCAAATTCTATCTCCCCCCGAGATATTCTTGGCAAATACTCTTCCTTCTGTGCCTCATTTCCATGATCTAGAATAATGGGGCCAGCCATTCCTGCACCTACCAGGGCACGTAATCCAGTAAAATAATCCAATTCTTCCATAAACATATAGCGATAGATGTTAGAAAGTTCTAGTCCACCATACTTTTTCGGCCATGTTGGAGTAAGCCATCCCTTAGAGCCGGCCTTACGAAGAATTTCCCAAGTATAAGGACCAAAACCAAGCCCTGAAGCTGTTTCCTTTCCCATGCCGCCCGTAGCTTTATCCTTTTCAAGGAATTGATGAGCCTCCTTTCTAAACTGCTCTTCTGCCGCCGAAAGTA
>MNYE01000016.1 GCA_001873005.1 Dehalococcoidia bacterium CG2_30_46_9 | reverse complement strand
GCCAGTTCAAGATAGGTATAATCTTTCCCGCGGGAATGAACCTTTCTCTTGCGGATATACATACCATGAAAATCATAATATTTTACCTCTTTTTTGTCAAGTACCTCGCAGAAGAAAAATCCCTAAAAAATTTCCACTACACTTTTTCAAAAATTTCTACCTTTCAAAGCTAGCACCGTCCCCCTCCAAAGCTAAGAGGCAAGAGGGGGGTCTCAAACTTGGGTCAACAACAGCAGCACCCATGCCCAGCGGGCCTCCATGCGCTCCACCGCGATCCATGTAAAAGAAGACTGTGCTGCCAGGTTCCCTCATCGCTTCGATTTTCTGGCGTATTTCGGCTTCGCTGAAAATGGTGGTCTCGGAACTCACCCTCTTCTTCTCTTCCAACTTGACCTCTTTCGACCTCTCATCGAACCACCCCTCATAGATTATCAAATCTGGGCGCTCATCGAGAGAAGTGTAGTCCTTGACCTGTACTTTCTTTGCTAGTGCTTCAGACTCGTCGAAAACCCGGATATTAAACGCTGTTTCCTCGGTCGTGCTCTTACGCACTACAGCCTTGAGAAGCGGCACCAAATCGGGTTCCATCTTCCTTTCGGCTACCAAATGCTTCTGCACCAGTCCTGGTATCGCCCCTGGTTTTAGGAATTTTTCTTCCTTTTTCGCTGACTTCTTACTTGGGAACATCTTTTATACCCTCCTTGATCTTCTCTTTTTCTTCTTTGACATATTGCGAAATAAGACCCAATTACAAACACGGCTTATCTGGGCAAGCTCTAACTAGGAAGACTGGAAGGCTTTACAAACTTCTCGCGGCGCGCCATGTTTGTTTCTTTGTCGAAGTAACCTTCCCAGAGTATCAAATCAGGATGGTCATCCAGCGAGGTCCAGTCTTTTACTTTGACCCCAGCCTGTGCTGCTTGGGACTCATCGAAAACGCGGCAGTAGAATGCATTCTTCTTCCCGGCTGGGCGAATTACTCCTCTAAGTTTCCATACCCAATCTGGGTCTTTCTTTTCTTCGACTACCATATGCCTTCCTACCAACCCAGGTATATCCTTGGGTCCTGACAACTTTACCTCACCCTCTTTAACTTTCCTGCGTTTCCAAAACATTTGTATCCTCCTTATGCGGATTTTTGAATTGAGCCTCTGGTGTTCTCGCTGTTTTTAGCTTGAGGTTACACACAAAAGACTCATGCAACGTTGCGTGACAATTTAGGATTCAGCGTTGTGTCCTTCTACGCTGTTTGAAGAAAGCTTTATATCGGAGGGGGTATATCGAGTAACTGACAGGCTTGCTGGAAGTCCTGGAAGTTTTTTAAAGACGCTGTCGAAGCTACTGACGTAATTAGAAATTCTGCGGGGGTTGAAATAAAGCACTGGGATATCCCAGAGGATATTCCCGCATGGCGTAGCGATACCGCTTTTCTGTAGTTGCTACCTTCAGCGCGGTTAATTCTGCGCCGGTTGTTACTGACTGCATAAGCGACTGGTAGCGGAGCACAACTCTGATGATCAAGGTATATTGAAATAGGAGCCGAAGTGCCTTGGGGAAATCTACCTGGGTCAGGGACAAAGATAGAAAGAACAATTAGCCCGCACAGGCTTATAAAAATATAAGTTTGCGCCCTCAGCCTATTTCTCACGTGAGTACAACTGCTCTTTGTAATGGACATCATATTGTATTTTCGTTATCCTGTCAAAAGTTTTGCGTTGCCCAAAATTCAGATAAGCGAACTAGTTTCGGATTTTAAGAATTGGATATTTAAATTTGTTGTAACTACTTATCCTGCTGTCATTTTGAGTGTGTGAGCCGAAGCCCTGAACGAAGTGAAGGGGAAGAAGCTGGTAACGCTCAGGGCAGGCTCCGGCGAAGAATCCCCGAGACCCTTCGCGGAGTTCACCCTGAGCGAGATTCTTCGGTCGCTTCGCTTCCTCAGAATGACAGAAAGCTAAGGGCTCAGGGTGACATGAGGATAGCTGTGTAGTTACGATTTGTTTAGAGTTTAGGAATTAGTGTTTGGAATTTACCTGTATCCTTTGCTATGTGCAAGTATCCATGTAGTTACACTTAGCGAGCTGCCTTATACTGGGTGCGAAGACACCTGGTGCAGATATTGACTTTTCTTTTTCTTCCTTCTACCATCATTATTGTGCGATGAACGTTAGGAAGCCATTTTCGGTTGGTATGCCGTTTGGAGTGACTTACACTATCCCCAAACATAGTTCTTTTGCCACAAATTTCACACTTCATTGTAAATTCTCCTTAGCCAGCTTCTTAGAAACTGTTTCTTATTCATTATACCAATAATAACATAACAACGATTTCGAGCCAAAATGGTGAAAGGCTTAGCTAATGGTCAAACCTTAAAAGAAATGTTTAAAGCTGGAACCGTCTGGCTAGAAAAATGTGCTCCTGATATTGACGCTATAAATGTCTTCCCTGTCCCTGATGGGGATACCGGAACTAATATGTTACTCACCATGCGTTCTGCTCTAGAAGAGGCAAATCGGGATTCAAATGACAGTGCTCCTTCAGTAGCTAAAGCGATGGCTCATGGTGCTTTGATGGGGGCGCGGGGGAACTCAGGTGTTATTTTGTCTCAATTCTGGCGTGGTCTGGCTAAGGGACTGGGACACGACAGCTTTAATGGAGGTGATTTTGCCCGAGCATTGGGTGAGGCAACGCAAGCTGCTTATCAAGGAATCATCAACCCGGTTGAGGGAACCATCCTGACAGTGCTCAAAGATGCCGCTAAGGCGGCAGAAAAAACCGCTAAATCCGATCCTGATAACCTGACTTTTGTATTGGAATCTGCCGTGGAGGCAGCAAGAGATTCGGTAGCTCGAACGCCTGACTTATTGTCTGTGCTAAGGGACGCTGGTGTGGTTGATGCTGGCGGACAAGGCTTATATGTTTTGCTCAATGGCGCTCTCCATTTCCTTAAAGGAAAGGCAGACAAAATACAGTATTGGAAACCTTCCATAGTCGCCTCTGAATCAGCTCTGACCCCTAAAACAATACCGGCGTCCGCCAAAATAGAAACGCCTTATGGATATTGTACCAGCTTCGTGCTAGAAGGACAAAATATTAACCTGAAGAAGATTAGAAAAGAGCTGGCAAAGAAGGGGCAATCCCTAGTGGCTACCGGTAACGGTTCATTAGTGAGGATTCATATTCATAGCTTTGAGCCCGGGGAAATTCTCAACTATGCCACCAATCTGGGTAAATTACATGAGATAAGGGTTGACAACATGGACGACCAGTATATCGAGTTTCTTAAGATGCAAAAAGAGAAGCTACCCATAACTGACATGACCATAGTAACGGTTGCCTCAGGGGAAGGTTTTTTAAATATATTTAAGAGTTTAGGCAACGCAATTATCGTTCCTGGCGGTCAAACAATGAATCCCAGCGTTCGTCAGTTATTCCAAGCCGTAGAATCAGCGCCTTCAGGAAATGTTATTTTGCTGCCCAATAACAAAAATATTATTCTGTCGGCTTTTCAAGTTGTCCCTTTGACCAAGAAGAATTTGAAAATAATTCCTACCAGGACCATTCCTCAGGGTATAGCAGCAACCCTTGCCTTTAGCTATGACCTGAACCTGGAGGAAAATGCCCGATTTATGGAGCAGGCGACAACCCAGGTAAAAACCATAGAAATTACTAGGGCAGTGCGCAAGACATGGCTTAAAGGCTTAAAGATAAGGAAAGGAAAGCCCATTGCTATCTTAGATGATAAAGATATAATCGCCAGTGGCGATGAAATGCCAGATGTCATCCTTGAGGCTTTGGAGAAGTCTGGAACAGAGGGGACTAAGGTAATCACAATTTATTATGGTGCTGAAGTCAAAGCTACCGAAGCTGAAAGTATAGCTGAGAGAATTCGTAATAAGTACAAAAGTGAGGTTGAGGTTGTTGAAGGGGGACAACCCCATTATGACTACATAATATCGTTGGAATGATGGTTAAGATTGTAACTGATAGTTGCTCGGATATTACTCCCGAGCTCGCCGAGAAGCTTGGAGTAACAGTGGTGCCACTATATGTTCAATTCGGTGATGATGTTTACCGTGATAATATTGACCTCGCTACTGAGGAATTCTACCGTAAGCTAGCAGAAAGCAAGGTTATCCCCACAACTTCAGCTGTTACCCCTGATTTTTTCGCCCAGCTCTTTTCTAAACTAGGGGAAGAAACAACAGAAATACTGACCATAATCCTTTCCCAAATGTTTAGTGGAACTTATGGAGCAGCGCTTCAGGGCAAGGCAATGGTAAAGAAAAATTGCGGCATTGAGGTTATTGATTCTCGACTGGGTGCAGGTGGGCAGATGCTTCTTGTCATCTCAGCAGCTCACATGGCTCAATCAGGTGCTAATTTGGACGAGATTGCTGAGTGGGTCAGAAAAGCTATTCTCAGAGTTCACGTACGCATGACATTTGACACTTTAGAATATCTCAGAAGAGGTGGGCGTATCGGTAAGGCGCAAGCCTTTTTAGGCAGCTTGTTGAAGGTGAATCCCGTCCTTTCGATAAATGACGGTGGCACTTTTCCCGTGGCACGGCCCCGCAACAGGGCACAAGCCATAGA
>MNYE01000062.1:18325-20165 GCA_001873005.1 Dehalococcoidia bacterium CG2_30_46_9 | reverse complement strand
TCGATGACCGTGTAAACCCCTAAAGGGAGCCGATAATAATGGACGAAGTTACTATTTCCAGAGCTATAACTGAGAGCTACATAAAGGACTTACTTGAGGCAATGGAGCTTGATGTAGCTATAGTAGGCGCTGGGCCAGCGGGGATGGCTGCCGCTTATTATCTAGCAAGAGGAGGAGTAAAAACAGCCATCTTCGAAAAGAAGTTAAGCGTTGGGGGAGGAATATGGGGAGGTGGCATGATGTTCAACAAGATTGTAGTTCAAGCTGAGGGCAAGGAAATTCTGGACGAGTTGGGCATCAGCACTATCCAATATCAAGAAGGCTACTATGTTGCCAACGCTGTAGAAGTAGCTTCAACTCTTTGCTCTGTGGCGGTAAAAGCAGGAGCCAGGATATTTAACTTGCTCAGCGTTGAAGACGTGGTCATCAGGGAAGCTGACAGAGTTAGTGGTTTAGTGTTAAACTGGAGCGCTGTTTCCACAGCAAATTTGCATATTGACCCTTTAGCCATAAGGTCAAAGATAGTGATAGACGCCACAGGACATGCCTGTGAGATTTGCCACTTGGTTACTGAGAAATTGGGAGGGAAGCTAAGGACAGCGACAGGAAAGATAATCGGCGAAAAACCGATGTGGGCTGAGATAGGTGAGAAGGAGATTCTTGGAAATACTAAGGAGGTTTACCCTGGATTAATAGTCGCTGGTATGGCGGCTAGCGCCGTTTTTGGTTCCCCCAGAATGGGACCGATATTTGGTGGCATGCTCCTATCTGGCAAAAAGGCTGCCCAAATAGCCATGGAATTACTGAAATAAGGTTAGAATCGCTATGTCAAAGACAATCGCTGAGATTAACGAGAAAATTAAAAGTGGCAAAGTGGTAGTGGTAACTGCTGAAGAGGTGATTGGCCTTGCCAAGGAAAAGGGCATAAGCAGGGCAGCGGAAGAAATTGATGTGGTTACCACAGGCACCTTTGGTCCAATGTGTTCCTCAGGTGTCTTTCTCAATATAGGTCACCCCAGACCCAGGATAAAGCTCGGTGGGGGTAAGGTTTACCTCAATGATGTTCCAGTTTATACCGGACTGGCTGCTGTGGATGTTTTTCTCGGGGCAAATGCTCTTCCCGAGGATGATCCCAGAAACAAGTTCTACCCGGGGGAGTTTACTTATGGTGGTGGGCATGTAATTGAGGACTTAGTGGCGGGGAAGGATATAAGACTTATAGCCACCGCCTACGGGACGGATTGCTACCCCAGGAAAAAACTGGAAACTCTAATCAACATAAGAGACATTAATGAGGCGATTTTATTCAATATAAGAAATGCCTACCAGAACTACAATGTAGCAGTGAACCTTTCTGATAGGATGCTTTATACCTATATGGGAGTGCTTAAGCCAAATTTACGAAACGCCAACTACTCTACTGCGGGACAACTTTCGCCGCTTCTCAATGACCCGTACTATAAAACTATAGGCATAGGGACGAAGATTTTTTTAGGTGGTGGCATAGGTTATGTAGCATGGCATGGTACTCAGCATAACCCTGCTGCTCTTAGAGGAGACAATGGTGTGCCGCGACGGGGAGCGGGGACACTAGCTGTAATTGGAGACTTGAAGCAGATGAGGCCGGAGTGGCTTGTAGGAACAAGCATGCTTGGCTATGGCTGTACCTTGACCGTAGGCATAGGAGTCCCCATACCCATACTCTCGGAAGAAATCTTACAATATACCCGAGTGAGCGATGCCGAGATCTTTGCCCCTGTCGTAGATTATTCTGAAGCTTACCCGCAGAGGGAACCTGATATCTTGGGTGAGGTCAGCTACGCGGAACTCAAAAGTGGGC
>MNYE01000062.1:0-18300 GCA_001873005.1 Dehalococcoidia bacterium CG2_30_46_9 | reverse complement strand
GCCTACAGCTTCTTTATCCAGCTACCCCAAAGCACTGGAGATTGCAAATATTCTGAAAAGCTGGATAGAAAAAGGTGAGTTTTTACTCACTGAACCGGTAGCTCCTTTGCCCGGAGCAGAATCAGGAATAACCTTAAAACCACTTATAGAAAGGCCAATAGAGGAGTGATAAAGATGGATGTGTCAAGAAGGATAGTGCTTCACTTTCCCTCCAGTATAACGGGGCAGCCAGTCGTTTACCGCCTTGTCCGGGATTTTGACCTCACCTTTAATATCATTAAAGCTTCGGTATCGCCGGGAGAAGAGGGACTATTAATTATGGAGCTAAGTGGTATAGAGGAAAACTACGATAAGGGCATTCAGTATCTCACTGAGGCAGGAGTTAAAATCCAGTCTCTGAGCCAGGATGTAGTTCGTGATGAAGTAAGGTGCACCCATTGCGGCGCATGTATAACCATTTGTCCTACCAGTGCTTTCTCTCTGGAGCCAAAGACAAGAAGGGTGCTTTTTAGCCATGACAAATGCGTCGTTTGCGGGCTCTGTGTGAAAGCCTGCCCTCCTCGTGCCATGAGATTATATTTTTAAAGTGAGAAATTACCCTCCCTTACCTCGATTCTATCGCCAATGGATTAAAGATAATGACCTTACTTACTTTAATGTGGTGGTAAAGCAATCTGACCTCTACATTGGAGCCGGGCATAATCTTAAAGTTAAGGCTCTTAAATCGCTGCTAAAACATCGCATCTCTCTAGAAAAATATATTGAACACCACCCTCAGTTTTTAACCACGCTAGAGCCTTACCAGGTGGAAGCTAATGCCCCATTCATAGTCAGGGAGATGTCCCAGGCCTCGCAAATTGCTGGTGTTGGCCCTATGGCGGCAGTGGCCGGTGCTATTGCCGAAGCCGTAGGCAAAGATTTACTTGCTTTCACGCCAGAGGTAATCGTGGAGAATGGTGGAGATATATTCTTGAAAACAATGAAGGAAAGACTGGTAGGTATCTACGCTGGGCAGTCTTCTTTTACGGGGAAAATCGCTTTGGAAATTAATCCCGGAGAAACACCATTGGGAATATGCACCTCTTCAGGCACCATAGGACATTCCTTAAGCCTGGGTAGCGCTGATGCCGTTATCATCGTTTCGTCTTCTGCGGCTTTAGCTGATGCTACTGCAACAGCTATCGGCAATATAGTAAAGACAAAGGAAAATATCTCTCAGGCACTTGAGAAGGCACAAGAAGTATCTGGCTTACAAGGTATAGTGGTTATTGTAGGTAATGAAATGGGAGTTTGGGGCAAGGTAAAGATTGTCCCGCTAAATACTCCCTAACTTCTTGCCCAGTTCCTGGCATTGCGCCAGTACTTCCGCACTAGGCTTACCAGTGGCAATAACACCTTCACCAGCCTTTTTCAATTGCAAAGATTGGCATGCCCTCAATAACCTCTAGCACTTTTGCAGTTCCTCGCTGACCGCTGCCAAAAGTAGCGTAGGGCAATCCGGTGACTTGCTTGCGTATGTTCCACAAGATGGAATCGAATACTTCTTTTAGAGCTCCAGCCATGTAGCCAAAGTTTGTTGGCGAACCAAACGCCACAGCACCACAGTCAAGAAAATCGGCTGGCTCTACCTCCGTTGCCTTTTTCCTCACAACTTCAGCACTTACTGTTTTTGCTCCCTGCTCCAGCGCTTTAGCCATTTCTTCTGTATTTCCAGTGCGTGAACAATAGACAATCAATACTTTCGCCATTTTTAGCCTCCTTTATTTAAATTTTAAGATCAAAATACCTGGACCTTCTAAATCTATACATTACAACAAAATATCTTGTATTTCAACTCTTGTTCCTGAGCCAAATTGCTATTGACAAACACAATAACTTGTGGGAGAATGATTGTATCAAATGGTTAAAATTAGATTACGCAGGGTAGGTGCTAAAAATAAGCCAGCCTACCGAGTCGTGGTGGCAGATAGTCATTCTGCCCGCAACGGTGCCTTTATTGAGGTCATCGGACATTATAATCCTTTGACCGATCCGGCTACTATTCACATTAACGAAGAGAAGGCTTTAGAATGGCTTAAGCGTGGAGCGCAAACCACAGATACGGTGTGTAGCTTATTCCGCAAATTAGGTATTATGGATAAATTCAAGCTGCAGTCCCCTGAACTTAATTCAGGGTCAGAACCAAAATCAATCACGCGGGGAAGAGGGAGTCCCTCCCCTCAACACCCCTTATCTGGCGAGGGACAGGAGGTAGAATGAAAGACCTAGTAGAATACATCGTTAAATCCATCGTCTCAGAACCTGATAAAGTGAAAGTTACTGAAGAAAATAGCGACCAAGGTATATTAATTAAATTAGAGGTCTCGCCTGAAGATAAGGGCAGGGTTATTGGCAGGCAAGGTCGAGTAGCTGAAGCAATACGCACTTTGCTTCGCGTAAAAGCAGCTAGAAACGAGACCCGTGTAAGATTGGAAATATTGTAGACCATTTTGGGATTTAGAGCTTGGTGGGATGGGGTTGTGTCCCTGGTCTGCGGCGTCTTTTTTCAGCTACCTTTAATCTAGCCAGTGAGCGACGCAGCGCTGCCTCGGCAGCAACATCTACCCGGGCGGGAGCTGCTTTCAGAGCTTCTTCAGCACGTTTCTTTGCTTCCTCAGCACGAGCTACATCAATTTCCTCAGCACGTTCGCAGGCATCAGCCAAGATAATCACTTTGTCAGGACGCACCTCCAGGAAGCCGCCACTTATTGCTAGATATTGTTCTTCATTATCCTTTTTAATAAGCAGGTCTCCAGACTGGAGCATAGTCATCAAAGGAGCATGATGGGGAAGAATGCCTAATTGCCCTTCCACTCCCCAGGCAACCACCTCATTGACATCGTCAGAGAAGACCATTTTCTCCGCAGTAACAATTTCTAACTTGAAAGTAGCCATAGTCTTACTCTCGCCTTATTCCTCTCCCTTCGAAGAGAGGAGATTATTCTCCTCGTATTTTTTTGGCTTTTTCTACTGCTTCATCAATGGTACCGACCATATAAAAAGCAGCTTCAGGAAGGTCATCATGTTTCCCCTCCAAGATTTCTTTGAAGCCTCGTACCGCCTCCTTGACGGGCACATACTTGCCGGGCACACCATAAAAATGCTCGGCAACATGAAATGGCTGGGAACAAAACCTCTGGATCTTCCTGGCTCGGGATACTATCAACTTATCCTCTTGGCTCAATTCTTCCATACCCAGGATAGCTATTATATCCTGCAACTCCTTGTATCTCTGCAAGGTTGCTTGTACCCCCCGAGCTACTCGATAATGATCTTCACCAACGATAGCCGGATCAAGTATTCGAGATGTGGAAGTCAATGGGTCGACAGCGGGGTAAATTCCTAACTCAGCGATGGCGCGGTCTAGAGCAATAACGGCGTCAAGATGACCATAAGTAGCTACTATGCCTGGGTCACTGTAATCATCGGCGGGAACATAGATAGCCTGAAAAGAAGTGATTGACCCCTTTTTAGTAGTAGTAATCCTTTCTTCCAGTTCTCCCACATCTGTCCCCAATGTTGGTTGATAACCTACTGCTGAGGGCATACGTCCCAGAAGCGCTGATAGCTCCATATTAGCCAGAACATAGCGATATATATTATCAATAAACAGAAGGACATCCTGTCCTTCAACATCACGGAAATACTCTGCCATGGTCACACCAGTTAGCGCCACCCGAGAGCGAGCGCCGGGACTTTCATTCATTTGACCAAAGACTAAAACAGTCCTATCCAGAACACCAGATCTTTGCATCTCTAACCACAGGTCATTACCTTCCCTCGATCTTTCGCCAACGCCAGCAAAGACAGAGAAACCTCCATGCTCAGTAGCAATATTGCGAATGAGCTCCATAATAATTACTGTCTTACCCACGCCAGCTCCACCATAAGCACCAACCTTTCCCCCTCGGGTGAAAGGAGTGATGAGATCTAGCACCTTAAGTCCCGTCTCCAGCATTTTGGGGGTAGTTTCCTGTTCCGTTAAAGGAGGTGGTGGGTGATGTATAGGCCATCTCTGTTCGGCTTTTACTTCACCAAGCCCGTCAATAGGTTCGCCAAAGATATTAAATAACCTACCCAAGGTTGCCCGGCCGACAGGCACGGTTATGGGAGCTCCCATGTCAATAACTTCAGCTCCCCTTGCCAGGCCGTCGGTGGAGGTTAAAGCGACGCCACGCACCCAGTTATTGCCAACATGAGCTTGTACCTCCACAATAACCTTGCTGCCATTCATAGGAATTACTATGCTATTATTTATCGCCGGCAACTCATCCTGCGGAAATTTCATATCCACCACTGTGCCCATGATCTGTACTACTTTCCCTTTTGCCATAATAACCCTCCCAACTAAAATCAAAAATTAAAAGTAAAACATCAAAATTACAAATCAAACTGCAAAACTTTTGATTTTTGCTCTGTCATTTTGCATTTTAATCTTTTATTTACTTTCTTAAGCCAAAGCCTCAGTCCCTCCGCTGATATCGCAGATCTCCTTTGTGATACTCTCTTGTCTAACTTTATTCAAGGTCAGAGCTAATTCCTTGATAAGCTCTTCAGCATTATCGCTGGCATTACGCATGGCTACCATCCGTGCTGATTGCTCACCAGCAATAAGCTCAAGTATGGCGTGATATACCTGCATCTCCACGAACCTCGGCAATAACTCATTTAAAACGGCAAGGGGATTAGGCTCATAAATATATTCCCCTACTTGCCCCGCAGGAAGTTTTGCTGGCTCAACAGGAAGCAAGACTTCCATAGTGGGTTTTTGCACCATGGTACTGATAAAACGAGGATAGGCAAGATATGCCAAATCAACATCACCATTACCATAACTCTCAATAACCACTCTGGAGATGGGCAAGGTTTCCCGGACAGTAACTCGGTCGCTAATACCAGTGAACTCAGCAAGTATATGAAGCCCGGCACTATGAGCGAAGGCTCTCCCTTTACGACCTATGGTAATAAGAATAACGGGTGCGCTTTGCTCTAGAATAAACTTAGCCACAACCCGATTTAAATTAGCATTCAAGCCACCACATAGTCCTCGGTCGGTAGTAATGTGAACCACAGCGATTTTTTTCACTGCGCGCTTCTGTAGCAAGGGAGGGATTTCACCTCTTACTGAAGGTTCGACCGCCAGATCGGCAATTACCTGGTGTATCTTCTCAGCATAAGGCCGCCCGGCCAATGCCTGCTGTTGCGTTCTCTTCAACTTAGCAGTGGCGATCATCTCCATTGCCCGGCAAATCTTGGCCGTACCTTGGATACTACGTATGCGGCGACGCAAGACCTGAATAGTAGCCATAACAAATCCTAACCCTGAAACAAGTTCAGGGCAAAACTCCTCTTTGTTTAGGATTTAGTAGTTGCCTGATTTATCAGGCGGGAAAGCCCAATAAATTGGGCAACTACTTACCTTGTTTGAACTCTGCTATTGCTGCCCGTAAAATTTCTTCAATTTCAGCTTTTATCTCGTACTCAGTATTGATTCTATTCTCTATCTCGGGGTGATTAGTCTCCATAAAACGGTGGAGGTTCTCTTCCCAGGCGATAACTTTTTCTACGGGAACATCATCGAGATAGCCATTGGTTACGACATAGAGAATGCTTACCTGTTTTCCCAGCGACATTGGTAAATACTGTAGCTGTTTCAATACCTCGGTAATGCGCCGACCTCGCTCCAGTTGTTCCCTGGTAGCTTTATCTAATTCTTCGCCACCAAACTTAGCAAAGGCTTCTAGCTCGCGAAACTGAGCTAGCTCTAATCTTAGCCTGCCGGCTATCTGTCTCATTGCCTTTCTTTGAGCCGAGCCCCCTACCCGGGATACTGATAATCCCACATTTATCGCCGGACGAATCCCGGCATTGAATAAATCTGGCTCAAGATAAATCTGCCCGTCAGTGATGGAAATTACGTTTGTGGGGATATAAGCTGAAATATCCCCAAGTTGAGTTTCAATAATAGGCAAAGCAGTAAGTGAGCCACTGCCGTATTCTGGAGCTAGCTTAGCAGCCCTCTCAAGAAGCCGACTATGCAGATAAAATATATCTCCAGGATAAGCTTCTCTACCCGGCGGGCGGCGCAACAATAAGGAAAGTTGGCGATAAGCCCAGGCGTGTTTATAAAGGTCATCATAAATAATCAAAGCATCTTTTCCCTGCTCCATAAACTCCTCCCCCATAGCACAGCCAGCGTAAGGAGCAATATATTGTAGTGGCGCAGGGTCGGAAGCACCAGCTTCTACCACAATAGTATATTCCATAGCTCCATACTTCTCCAAAGTAGCTATTACCTGAGCTACCTTGGATGTCCTTTGTCCGATAGCTACATAGATGCAAATCATATTTTGGCCTTTTTGAGCGATTATGGTATCAATGGCAATTGCTGATTTGCCAGTAAAGCGGTCACCAATAATAAGCTCACGCTGCCCTCGCCCAATAGGAATCATGCTATCTATGGCTTTGATGCCGGTCATCACCGGCGTATCTACTGGTCCTCTTTTTGTTACGTCTGGCGCCACTTTCTCTATAGGTCGAGTCTTCTCCGCCTTGATTAATCCCTTACCATCAAGGGAACGTCCTAAAGGGTCAACCACCCTTCCAATAAGAGCCTCTCCCACAGGAACCTCTATTACCCTGCCTGTCGCTCTTACTTCATCCCCCTCTTTTATCTGGCTGCAATCGCCAAGGATAACGGCACCAACATTATCCTCCTCCAGGTTCAGGGCCAATCCCACAATACCATGGGGAAATTGCAGCAATCCATTGTAAGCCGCGTTCTCTAGCCCATAGATACGAGCGATACCATCACCTACTTGTATCACAGTGCCAATATTAGCTACAGCAACAGGGGCACTAAAGTGCTCAATTTGCTCTTTAATTGCTGAAACAATATCTTGCCCTCGCGTTGCCATGTTCAACCTAGACTGAGCTTTTTCCTCAATGTTTCCAATCTATTACGTACACTATTATCAATGAGCACGTCACCAATCTTGGCTTTTATCCCTCCAATTATAGACGGCTCAACCTGGAAATCAACAACAACCTTGCGTCCTATGATTTTCTCAACTTGGTGTGAAATACCCTCTTTATCCTTCTGATCCAAAGACAAGGCGGTAACAATTTCTACGTGTTCAACGCCATTGTAAGTATCCAGCAATGTGCTATATTCCTGTAAAATATCGCCGGCGATTCCCAATTCCTCTTTGCTGGCAAGGGACAAAGCCAAATTGAAAGCCCAGAGATTTCCCCCCCCCAATCTTTCCTCTAGGAGATCCCTTTTGACATCGGAAGAAAGCCCTGGGTCTTCCAATAAAGCCGTAAGCCCTTCGTTCTTCGCTATCTCGACAATCTTCTGTAAACTTTGCCGTCGGCTTACCAATTCCCCCTTTTCCAGTGCTAGCTCGAAAATAGCTTGTGCGTAACGCTTGCCGGAAGTTATCCTTGCCATTTTCCCGTAAGAGTCCTTAATTCTTCTTCAAAGTACCGATCTCTTCCAATGCCTCTTCGATAAGCCGCCGGTGTCTCTCTTTATCCAGGGTTTCCTTAATCACTTTTTCCGCTGCCAAGATGGAAATATCCACAAATTCCCGGCGCAAATCAGCAATGATTTTGCCCTGCTCTCGTTCTAACGCTGCGTGAGTTTCATTAATGATAGCTTGCGCCTCTTGCTTTGCTTTCTCTTTTGCTTCCATCTTGAGCCTTTCCTCAACTTTAATAGCTTGACTAATTATAGATTGCCCTTCCTCGCGCGCCTTGTCAATTAGCTTCTCTGCCTCTTCCTTAGCCCTGGCATACTCTTCCTTTATAGCTTCAGTCTTCTCCATGCTTTCTTTTATCCTATTGGATCTCTCATCGAGTATTCTACGAATTGGCTTATATCCGAAGAATGCAAGCAAGACAAGTAAAATAGCAAAGTTTATTAACTGCGCCACAAAGGAAGGTAAATTGATTCCTAGGCTTCCTAACACTCCTCCCATAATAATATAAACCTCTGTCCGTTGCTATGTGAACAAGAGCAAGATTGCCACTATAAGGGCATAAATAGCTACCGCTTCAGCAAAGGCAATAGCCAAAATCATGTTGGTCATTATTGGTCCTCTTGCCTCAGGGTTACGTCCGAGTGCATTCATGGCACCCATACCGAGAAGGCCAATACCAATCCCTGGGCCTAAAGCACCAAGTCCAATAGCTAACCCGGCCGCCAATAGTTTCATCGCTTCAGCTGTCATATTCTTTATCTCCTTTCAGTCCTTTTACTATTCTTCCTTAGTCATCACGGCGGCGCAGGCGAAAGATAAAGTCAGGCCGCCAAATATCAAGGCTTGCACGAAGCCAAAGAAAAGCTCCAAGCCATAAAATGGTAAGGGCAATACCCAAGGAATGATAAAAGTAATGGCCAGAATTAAAATCTCACCGGCAGTCATGTTGCCAAAAAGACGGAAGGTAAAACTAACCATACGAATCAGATGGCTAAGAATTTCTAGAAAACCAGTAAATAGGCCTATTACGCCGTTAAAAAGGTTACTTAAAGCCGGCTTAATCTTGCCCCTCAATAACTGGGCAAGACATTGGCGAAACGGAGTTAAGTTGCAAAACTCCTTGATGTATCTCTTTAAGCCTTTCGAGGTGAACCCCCAATATTCTATAGCAAAGAAGGCAACAACAGCCAGGGCCAGGGGCAAATTGATATCAGTGTTAGCCCCTCGAAGCAAGGGGGCACCATTAATAGTAATAGTGCCAAAACCGGGTATGAGAGCAAGCCAGGCGTTAGTAACGACAAAAAGGAAAATAGTAACGACTATGGGGAAAAATCTGCGTCCATTCTCCTTACCGGCCGCATCTTCAACAAAATTTGCCGCTGACTCGTAAAGAAATTCGACAAAATTCTGAAGACCTTTAGGAACAAGCTTCATTTTGCGGGTGGCAGTAAAAAACGACACGAATAGCACCAAAATGCTAATCCAGGAGACAATCATCGTATTAGTAACAGGAAGTCCGGGAGAGATTTGATTGGCTGGTAGTTCGTGGTGAGGTGGAGGCACAGCAAAGATGCCTGAAGCTTCACCCCCAAAAATAGCCCTTCCAATGGCACCACTACTAAAGCTAATCGCCATTAAGCCTAACAGAACAACGATGCTAATGACCAACACATTTAAGGTACACCCAAATACTCTCCTTCTAGCCATTATCCTGACCTTTATCTCCTTTTTCCTTCTTAGCCTCTTGTAGAAATGGGCGTACCATACGATAAACCCCGTAAATCATGATTCCTGTCCCGATACCAAGACCAATAAGAGTGAGTAAAGGGAATTCGTGGGATAACCTTTTGTCAAGCCAGAAACCTATGCTTGTGGGTATTAAGAGGCTGAAAGCCACATAAAAACCCACAGCAAGCAACTGTACCGCTACAGCCCAATGCCTCATCGAGCCCCCGTTCATAGCTAAGATTTGCGTTTATTGAAATCCTCCAGATCCAGCGTATTTATGAAATCTTTATACGCTGACAGCCCTTTCATCTCCTCCTCATTCACTTTGCCCTCGGAGACGGGCTTTCCTGTTTCCTCCTCAAGCACAATGCCCGCTTTTTCTAACACCATTTCCTCGACATATATCGGTACCCCTACTCGCACTGCCAGAGCAATAGCATCGCTAGGACGAGAATCGACCTCAATCTGTGTGCTATCAACGGTAAGGAAAAGCTTGGCATAAAAAGTATCGTTTTGAAGTTCATTTACCACAATATAATTGAGTGAAGCCCCTAAGTTGGTAATCACGGATTGTAGCAAATCATGGGTTAAGGGGCGAGGTAGCGGGATATTCTGCAATTTCACAGCGATGGCATCTGCTTCATTAGGACCAATCCAGATAGGCAGATAGCGATTTGCTCCCTTTTCTTTTAAAATCACAACTCGTTGATAATTCATCAGGCTTACCCGGATACTGTCAATTGACATCTCTTTCATTATGCTACCTCCCTTGCACATGATTATTTATTTTACACTCCTAAATCTTAATCCATCAATAGTCGCAAGTCAAATAAGTTGTTTATTTTGTTGAATTTTAGTTAACAAGTTGCTTGTTTTGTTTGACAAGTTTTTTATGCCGTGTTAAATTACTACCTTAGCGTCTACTGAAGGTAAAAGATTAGAGAAGTAAAAAGCCGGCTGGCTAAAGCCGAGCGCAGTTTTCCTAAGAGTAGCCGGTGTATAACCAGACGGCTTTTTGCTTGCTAAAATTGTTGAAAGGGGCATAAAAATGCCAACGATTAACCAGCTTGTTTGTAAGGGCCGAGAGCGGCGCAAAGGGCGAACTAAGGCCCCAGCATTACATGTTATTTATAATGTGATGAAAAGTGAAACTAAGTGGACTCAAGGTTCACCTCAAAAAAGGGGCGTTTGCATTCAAGTCAAAACTGTTACGCCGAAAAAGCCTAATTCGGCACTGCGCAAAATTGCCAAGGTCAGGCTAACAAATGGTGTGAAGGTGGTTGCCTACATCCCGGGAGAAGGACATAATTTACAGGAACATTCAGTAGTTTTGATTCGTGGTGGCAGAGTGAAAGATTGCCCAGGAGTTCGCTACCACATCGTTCGGGGAACATTGGATACCGAGGGAGTAGCCAGTCGAAGGCAAGGTCGCAGTAGATATGGAGCTAAGCGGGCAAAGGAAAAAACTGGGGAGCAATAAAATAAAAGAATTAGATGCCAAGAAAAGCTAAGAAAGTAATAAAAAGAGCGATACCTCCGGATGCTCAATATAGGAGCGTCGCCGTGGCTAAGTTTATTAACAAGATTATGATGCGGGGGCAAAAAGCTACGGCTGAGCGTATTTTTTATGATGCCTTGTTGCTCGCCAGTCAACAACTGGAAAAAGAGCCCTTGGATGTTTTGCAGCAAGCAATCAAAAACGCCACGCCGCTCCTTATGGTTAGATCTCGTCGTGTAGGAGGTGCCACCTATCAAGTTCCCATAGAGGTAAAGGCAGATCGCGGGCAGACATTAGCTATGCGTTGGCTTATCACTTCAGCGAGAGGGCAGGGGGGCAAATCCATGGGAAAGAAGCTCGCTAATGAACTAGTTGATGCTTTTCAAGGTCGAGGAACAACAATTAAGAAACGTGAAGACGCTCATAAAATGGCCCAGGCCAATAAGGCTTTCGCTCATTTTCGCTGGTAAAGAACTACAGTGAAAGCAATACTCGAGGTAAAGGATAAACAGGTGCTACGAACTTTTCCTTTGGAAAAGATACGAAATATAGGGATTATTGCCCATATAGATGCTGGCAAGACGACGACTACGGAGATGATTCTTTATTACACAGGGCGTACCTATAAGATTGGGAGTGTGGATGAAGGGACGGCCGTGATGGATTGGATGGAGCAGGAAAGGGAGCGCGGTATTACTATTAAAGCCGCTGCCACTGCTTGTTACTGGTGTGACCACCGTATAAACATAATTGATACTCCCGGGCATGTAGATTTTACCGCTGAAGTGGAACGTAGCCTGCGAGTATTGGATGGTGGTGTGGTAATTTTTGATGGTGTTGCCGGGGTAGAAGCTCAATCCGAAGCTGTATGGCGTCAGGCGGATAAATATCATGTAGCCAGGATTTGTTTCGTCAACAAGATGGACCGGGTTGGAGCTGATTTCTACTACACCATCTCCACAATTGAGAAGCGCTTACGAGCTTTGGCATTGCCGATACAGCTTCCATTGGGTTCTGAGAATCTTTTTCGGGGGGTTATAGACCTTGTGGAGAGCAAGACTTTCGTTTTTCCCGACAACCTTGATATAGTGCCAACAGAAGTCCCCATACCGGAAAGTGTCTTAAACATAGCAGTGAGCTATCGCCAAGCACTGATAGAAAAAATAGCTGAGAATGACAACCAGATTATGGCAATGTATCTTGAAGGAAAGGATATCTCTGTTCCTGAGTTGAAAGCAGCTATAAGGAGACTGACAGTTGCGGGTAAGGTAATGCCTGTCCTCTGTGGTAGTGCTTTGAGGGGTAAAGGAATTCAACCCCTGCTCAATGCTATTGTGGATTACCTCCCCACTCCTCTTGATATTCCACCAATACGTGCTAGAAAACTCAACGGAGAAGGGGAAGTTTTTTGCCAACCACGCGATGATGAACCTTTCTCAAGCCTGGCATTCAAGACGGTTTCTGACCCGTTCATGGGGAGATTGACCTATATCCGTGTCTATTCGGGGATGGTACGCGCCGGGGCACAGGTATTCAACTCTACCATAGGTGAGAAGGAGCGTCTAGGCAAATTATATGTGATGCATGCTAATCACCGTGAAGAGGTGGACTATGCTGACACTGGAAGCATTGTAGCTACTGTGGGGCTTAAAAAGACATCCACAGGAGATACTCTTTGTGAAGCCTCGCGACCTATACTTTTTGAGGCTATACGATTTGCTGAGCCGGTGCTTTCTATGGCAATTGAGCCCAAAACCAAAGTAGAGCAGGATAAGTTGGATGATGTACTGGGTAAGCTTACTGTTGAGGATCCGACCTTTAAAGTTTACTATGATCAGGAAACAGGTCAAAACATTATCTCCGGAATGGGTGAACTCCATCTCGAAGTAATGGTGGAACGAATGTTGCGTGAATTTGGCGTAAAGGCGAATGTTGGTAAGCCTCAGGTAGCTTACAAAGAAACAATTACCATTCCAGTAGAATCTGAAGGGAGATTTATCCACCAGTCTGGAGGCAAAGGACAGTATGGACATGTCTGGCTGAAACTTGAGCCTAACGAGCGAGGCAAGGGATTCGAGTTTTTGGAACAACTACGCGGCGGGACCATACCTAGGGAATTCGTCCCCGCAATACAAGCTGGCGCTAAGTCGGCTCTCGGGAGTGGCAGTCTAGCAGGTTATCCTGTAGTGGACATCAAAGTGACATTATATGATGGTAGCTACCACGAAGTTGACTCCTCAGATATTGCTTTCAAGATGGCAGCCTCTTTGGCCATTAAGGAAGGACTAAGGAAAGCCAAGCCCGTAGCCCTTGAGCCAATTATGGAAATGGAAATAGTGACTCCGGCTCAATTCCTGGGAGACATTGTGGGAAATCTAAATTCTCGTAGAACTCATATCGAGAATATTGAGAGTCACGAGGATTCCTTCATTATTCACTGCCTTATTCCCTTAGCAGAAACCTTCGGGTTTGCCAGCGATTTAAGGTCACTCAGTCAGGGAAGGGCAAGCTATACCATGCAGTTCCATAGCTATAAAGAATTGCCAGATGATTTGACTGGGCGCATCGTGGCAGGAGGTTTCTCTCACGCAAGGAAGGATAAATGACAGGGCAAAAAGTCCGTGTTAAGGTCAAAAGCTTTGACCACAGATTGCTTGACCAGGCAGTCAAGCAAATAGTGGAGGCTGTAGAGCGTACGGGAGCTGTAGTCGTCGGCCCCGTACCTTTGCCTACGCGTATTGAAAAATTTTGTGTTATCCGCTCCCCTAACATTGACAAAGATTCTAGAGAGCAATTTGAAATTCGTACCCATAAGAGGTTAATTGATATTTTGCAACCAAATCCTAAAACAATAGATGCTCTGACTCAACTTAATTTGGCATCTGGAGTGGAAGTAGATATTAAATTATGAAGAAAATCAAAACTCAAAATGCAAAATGCAAAGATACAGAGCAAAAAGCAAAAAGTTTTGTATTTTGAGTTGTCATTTTGATGTTTTATCTTTGATTTTTGATGATAGGTATTATTGGTAAAAAAATAGGCATGACCCAGTTCCTGCAAGGGGACGGAGAGCTAGTTGGGGTAACCGCCGTAGAAGCAGGACCCTGTGTAATAACACAGATAAAGAGTCAAGCGGAAAGCGGTTATAATGCTATTCAGTTGGGCTTTGAAGAGGTTAAGCATCTCAGTGCCCCGGAAGGTGGGCATCTTAAGGATTTGGGCAAGTTTCGCTATCTGCGTGAGTTCAGGACTGAAGACATAGCCCTGAATCAAGTTCAGGGCAAACGCGGCGACAAAGTAGATGTTAGTTTTCTAAAGCCGGGTGACCTTGTGGATGTAATTGGTTTCTCTAAAGGTAAGGGTTTTGCCGGTGTGGTGAAGCGTCATCATTTTGCTGGCGGACCCAAGACTCACGGGCAATCTGATCGCCATCGTGCTCCTGGCTCAATTGGTGCCACTACATCCCCAGGTCGCGTGCTTAAAGGTACGCGTATGGCAGGGCATATGGGGAGTGAAAGGGTGACAGTACGCAATCTCCAGGTGGTCCACACTGAGCAGAATCGCAACTTACTCTTATTAAAGGGAGCAATACCTGGAGCCAATGGAGGATTGCTGGTTATCCGGAAGGCAAAGGAATAAAATGCTGATTTCAGTTTATGGCTTAACGGGTGAAATTGCTGGTCAGGTAGAGATTAGCGAGGATATTTTCGCTATCCCCTTTAATGAAGCTGTAGTCCACCAGGCAATGGTGAGGCAGTTGGCTAATAAGCGGCAAGGTACTGCATCTACCAAGACTAGAGGCGAAGTAAGTGGCAGCACAAGAAAGCTTTATGCGCAGAAGCATACCGGAAGAGCACGAAGGGGAGATATAAAATCACCCCTCCTCAAAGGGGGTGGGATAGTTTTTGGTCCTAAACCACGCTGCTACCGCCAGTCAATGCCCAAGAAGATGAGGCGTCTAGCGATAAAATGTCTACTTTCGACTAAAGTCCGAGAGGGGAATATAAGAATGGTAGAGGACTTTGATTTTCCGCAGCCCAAAACAAAAAACATGATCAATCTCTTATCGGCGCTTGGTGTCAACTCCTCCGTTTTAATTCTTACGCCTCACTCCATGCCAAATATAGTTAAATCGGCCGGTAACCTAAGCAACGTTAAGGTTATGCCTTCGGCTCTAACTAACGTGCTAGATTTACTTTCTTACGAAACACTAATATGTACTGTATCGGCAATACGCATCATAGAAAAGATTTGGGGGCGCCCTCACGTCCCTCGCCAGATAAAGGGTGGGGTGGACGAGGGCCACCCTTCTTCCTCTCCCTTCAAGGGAGAGGAAGAAGGAGAGGGTGAAGAGAGTCATGCATCTGTATGAAGTTTTGCGGCGTCCTTTAGTCACGGAGAAAGCTACTTTGCTTCAAGCCGCCAATAAATATAGCTTTGAAGTAGCTCGTGAGGCTAGCAAGTTTCAGATTCAGGAAGCAGTGGAGCAAGCTTTTAAGGTAAGAGTGGCTAAGGTTAATGTCATGACTATTCCCGGAAAGGCAAGGAGAATGGGGCGGCGAGAAGTAACCAGTTCATCGTGGAAGAAAGCAGTAGTTACTCTGGAAGCAGGATATAAAATAACTCTATTTGAAGGTGTTTAAAAGAAAATAAAAAAGCAAAATGAAAAATGCAAAAGTTTTGAATTTTGAATTGTAATTTTAATCTTTGCATTTTAATTTTTTGAATTTCTAATGGGCTCAGTTCTTAAATGGAGAAGGAAAAAAATATCCAAGCATAAGTATGAGAAGCGTTTGAAGAAAACTCGCTGGCAAAGGAAGCACCCATAGAATGAGAAAGAGGAGGGAAATGTGACACTAAAGACTTATAAGCCAACTTCTCCGGGAAAAAGATTTATGTCCTGTGCCACTTTTGAAGAGATAACAAAAGATACTCCGGAAAAGTCGTTGCTTGTGTCCTTGAAAAAGAAGGCGGGACGCAATACGCGTGGTGTGATCACAGTGCGCCATCGCGGCGGTGGAAACAAGCGCAAACTCCGCATTATTGATTTTAAGAGGGATAAAATTGCTATTCCCGGGAAGGTAGCCTCAATTGAGTATGACCCCAACCGGGGAGCTCGCATTGCTTTGGTTCATTATGCCGATGGAGAAAAACGCTATATTATTGCGCCTTTAGGTCTTGGAGTGGGGAATATTGTGAAGGCGGGTGAAGATGCGGAGATAAAGCCTGGGAATGCCTTACCACTGGCTTCTATTCCTATGGGCACTTTAATCCATAACGTTGAATTTATGCCTGGTAAGGGAGGGCAGGTTGTTCATGGTGCCGGAAGTGCTGCCGAGATTATGAGTAAAGAGGGCAATTATGCTTTGCTTCGCTTACCCTCAGGAGAATTGCGAAAATTTCATATTAAGTGCTGGGCTACTATTGGACAAATAGGTAACGTTGAGCATGAGAATATTATATTGGGTAAAGCTGGTCGTAAGAGATGGCTAGGCCTCCGCCCCGCAGTTCGAGGTTCTGCTATGACCCCTCGTGACCACCCTCATGGAGGGGGTGAAGGGAGATGCCCAAGAGGTATGAATCCCAAAACCCCTTGGGGCAAATCAGTTTGGGGCAAGACACGAAAACCTAACAAAATTTCGAATAAATTGATTGTCCAACGGAGAAAGTAAAATGTCGCGGTCGACGAAAAAGGGTCCCTTTTGTGATGCTAAGTTGCTTAAGAGAATAGAGGCACTTAACCGCTCCAAAGAGAAGGCGGTGATAAAGACTTGGTCTCGTGCCTCCACCATCTTGCCTCAAATGCTGGGTCACACTATCGCTGTGCATAATGGGAGAACGCACATACCTGTCCTTATTACTGAAAGCATGGTGGGGAATAAATTGGCGGAATTTGCCCCTACTCGAACATTCAGAGGGCATATTACCAAGGCTAAGGTAACCACCGTACAGAAAAAAGAGAGCTAAAACACTATGAAAGTAAAAGTAGTAGCTAAAGACATTGGTATCTCACCGCAGAAAGTTTGCCTGGTGGTAGACATGGTTAGAGGTAAAAAGGTGGATGAAGCTCTAGCTATTCTTAGCTTTGTCCCTAGACCAGCAGCCAAAGCTTTGTTCAAGGTGATCAAATCAGCGGCAGCCAATGCTGAGAACAATTTTCAAATGTCTCCGGCTGATCTTAAAATTGTTGATATTTTTGCCAATAAGGGACACACCTTAAAAAGATTTCGCCCACAGTCCAGGGGACGTATAAGTCCCATCTTGAAACGATCCAGCCACATTACTGTTTTCGTTGAGGAGGAGAAATAACCTTGGGACACAAAGTTCATCCTACTGGCTTCAGGTTAGGCATAATCCGAACTTGGGACACAAAGTGGTATGCCGAGAAGAAGAATTATACGTCTCTGTTACAAAAAGACCTGAAATTACGTCAGATTGTTGAAAAAAAATGCCGTGAAGGAGGTCTTGCCCGGGTAGAAATTGAACGACCAGGAAATGAGACATGCGTAACGCTTTATGCAGCACGCCCCGGCATTTTAATCGGACGGGGGGGACAAAACGTAGAAGCCTTGAGAACTGAATTAGAAAAAATTAACGGGGAGAAGATCAGGTTAACCATTAGAGAAGTTGAGACGCCTCAACTCCAGGCCTGCCTTGTAGCACAGAACATGGCTGAACGAATAGAGGATGGCGTACCATATCGTCGCGTAATTAGGCAGGCAATCTCCCGAACTTTGGGCGCTGGCGCTAAAGGCGTGAAGATAAGATGTAGTGGCCGGCTTGGTGGGGTGGAGATTGCCCGAACAGAAAGTGCCCATCAAGGTCGGATGCCTTTACATACATTGCGGGCCGACATTGACTATGGGTTTATTGAAGCCCATACTACTATGGGGTGTATTGGGGTTAAGGTGTGGATTTATAAAGGCGATATCCTTCCGCCAAGGAGTCAGGAAAATGTTACAACCAAAGCGAGTGAAGTATCGCAAAGTTCATAGAGGGCGATTAAAGGGGCAAGCCAGCCAAGGAAACCTTATCGCCTTTGGTGACTTTGGTATGAGAGCTGAAGAATCTGCCTGGGTGACGGCAAGGCAGATTGAAGCTGCCCGCCGTGTTTTTATTCGCTATTTGCGGCGTGGCGGCAAATTATGGATACGTATCTTTCCAGATAAAGCTGTGACTAAGAAACCCGCCGAGACAAGAATGGGTGGGGGTAAAGGACCCGTTGACCACTGGGTCGCTGTAGTGAAACGAGGCCGAATTATGTTCGAACTGAGTGACATAAAGGATGATTTAGCTCGGGAGGCAATACACCTTGCTTCATATAAACTTCCCATCGCCACCAGCATGGTCATTAGAGGGGAATACAAAAATGAAGGCTGACGAAATTCGAGCCCTTGGTGGCGAAGAACTACGGCTAAAGTTAAGTGAGGCTCATGAAGAGCTTTTTAACCTTCGCTTTCGTCTTGCCACCCGGCAGCTGGTAAATCATCGTGAAATCCCTAAGGTGAAGAAAAAGATCGCCCGAATAAATACTATTTTCCGAGAAAAAGA
>MNYE01000002.1 GCA_001873005.1 Dehalococcoidia bacterium CG2_30_46_9 | reverse complement strand
AGAAATATCGATTCCTGAATCAAGTTCAGGACGAGCTGTATAAGGCTTATGAGGGGAAGAAGGGAACCCAGCAAGTCAATCCCTATAAGAAGTTATCACCTCGGTCGGTAACATTTTATATGATTCAACAACCTGCAGTTGGGTGACATACTTAAATGATTTGACACAGCGTTTTGAAGAAAAATTGAGAAAAATTTCTGCAATTTCAGTTCTTCAGACATTTCCAGCAAATTGGTCTGCTCTAGGCAAGGTATTAATTTGAACTCTTGCCGTATTTGTAGAGGTTGTGTTTGCTGAACGTCCAGTACGCTCATTGTATAGCTTTTTGTACTATGTTGAATTATTTTCGTCAAGTAAATTTGATTTTTCGCGCCAAAAATGTTACCATGCGAACTTGTTATATTGCATTATGAAATAAAGACATAGTAAAATACCTAATTTGACTTCAATTATTCTTGCTGGAGGGAAAAGCTCTCGGTTTGGGAAAAATGAAGCTTCGGAGATTGATGATGGCAAAGGCCCCAAGTTTGGCCAGGATAAGGCTCTCGAGAGCATTGGTAACAAGAGCCTTATCCAGTGGGTAATTGACCGCCTTGCCCTTCTAAGTAGGGAAATCATTATAGTGACTTCGCGTGACAAAGGATTTCATTACCCAGTATGCGCCCAGGTAAAAATGGTAGTTGATGTTTACCGCGGCAAAGGTCCGTTCGGCGGCATCTACTCGGGTTTGGTAGCGTCATCTTGCCTTTGGGCTATTGTTGTTGGCTGTGACATGCCCTTCTTGAGCGTTGCTTTGCTTGACTACATGGTTCAACTCTCTCCAGAGTTTGATGTGGTTGTTCCCCGGGTAAAAGAAAAGATAGAACCACTTTGTGCTCTGTACTCTAAGAATTGTTTAGCCCCCATACAAAAATTGCTCGAACGCCGTGAGCTTAGAATCAGAGAGCTTTTTAATGTTGTCAAGGTAAGATATGTGGAAGAGGATGAGATCGATAGATTCGACCCGCAGCACTTGAGTTTTTTCAATATAAATACCCCATCCGATCTAGAGAAGGCAAGGAGACTAGCAATGGAGCAAACTATGGGGGGCAGTCCACGTAGGATTTATTAAGGTATATTATTAATGTCAGGAAGCTGTAGCATGATTTCCGTTGAAGAAGCTTTAGAGAAGATTTTGAGCTTTGTTGAAGTTCTGGATCCAGAGGAAAAGCCTATTTTAGGTTGCTTAGGTCAAGTCTTAGTTGAGGATGTCTATGCCGATATTGATATCCCCCCTTGGGATAATTCTGCCATGGATGGCTATGCTATCAAAGCTGAAGATACTTACGGCGCCAATAAGTTGTCTCCTAGGTTCATTCCGGTTGTAGGTGAAATTGCTGCCGGCTCTATAGCGGATAAAGAGCTTAAGCCAGGAACGGCTATTCGTATTATGACCGGAGCACCTCTGCCTCAAGGAGCTGATGCGGTAGTGCAGTTTGAAGATACCGATGAACTCACTCGCCAGTCGCTGCACCCTTTATCGCAAATTGGCATATTGCGTGAGGCTAAAAAAGGATTAAACGTGCGGCGCCGTGGTGAAGATATTGCCAAGGGTACACTAGTTTTAAGGAAAGGGACTATTCTTCGTCCCGCGGAAATAGGTGTGCTAGCGTCTCTGGGACATAGTACCGCCTCAGTTATAAGGCGTCCCATTGTTTCTGTTCTGGCTACCGGAGATGAGCTTATAGAACCAGGACAGCCTAAACTTAACGGCAAGATTTATAATAGCAATACATATACCATTGCTGCCGAGGTTCTCCGCTATGGTGGGATTCCTGAAATCCTTGGCATAGGTCGTGATTCAGTGGAGTCGCTGAATAGGAAAATTGATGAAAGCCTGACTTCGGACATGCTTATTACCTGCGGTGGTGTCTCTCTGGGAGATTATGATATAGTAAAGGATGTTCTGGCAAAACGTGGGCAAATTGCCCTGTGGACAATCTGTATGAAGCCGGGAAAACCATCAGCCTTTGGCGTAATCAGGCAAGGGAGAAAAAGATTGCCGCACTTGGGCTTGCCGGGAAATCCCGTGAGTGCCATGATTACTTTTGAACAGTTTGCTCGTCCTGCTATCTTAAAGATGATGGGAAAGGAAAATTTAGCCAAGCCAACAGTTCAAGCAATTATGGATGACGCTGTTGAGAATACTGATGGGCGTCGCATATTTGCTAGAGTAGTCCTGAACTTAATTCAGGATACTAAAGTGGGTGAAGAATATCATGCTTGCCTTGTCGGTCCGCAGGGCTCAGGAATATTGACCTCAATGGCAAAAGCCAATGGCCTAGCCATTATTCCTGAGAATATCCCCGGGGTTAAGCCAGGAGACAAGGTATTGGTGCAGATGTTGGATTGGTAGTGTCCCCTCTCCCTTCAAGGGAGAGGGTTAGGGTGAGGGTAAAATGCTGCCAGCGGTTTGCATTGTAGGTAAATCTAAAGTAGGCAAGACAAGCCTCATAGAGCAGTTGGTTCAAGAATTCAAGAAACGAGGCTATAAGGTGGTTGCGGTAAAACATGCTCCAGAAGGAATGGATATAGACATGCCGGGAAAAGATAGCTGGAGATTTGCCCAGGCGGGTAGTGACGCGGTTCTTGTCAGCTCAGCTATTAAGCTTGCCTTTGTTAAAAATACGGATTATGACTCCAGTATTGACGAAATTCTACGCATCGTTGGCGGTGGGTTTGACCTTGTCTTAATGGAGGGATTCACGAAAGGCAAACTTCCCAAGATTGAGGTGCATCGAAAGGAATTGGGGAGCGATTTAGTTTGCCCTCCCGCGGCACTCTCCGCTGTAGTTAGCGATGAGCCGCTGGATATAGATGCACCGCAGTTTTCGCTAAGTGATACCAAAGGCATAGCCGACTTTATCGAAAAGAATTTCATTTCCCGCGGCGAAGGTGATATTTCTCTCTGGGTCAACGGGGAATGGGTGGCTACAAATCCCTTCGTTAGAGAGATTATCGCCAAAGTTATATTAGCCATGGTTTCCACATTAAAAGGCATGGAAAAGATGAAAAACCTTGACATTTCTATAAGAAACAAGCCATGAAAGGATGCCATTGCGAGGAGCATGAGCGACGAAGCAATCTCCAAAGGTAATTTTCCTTGAAGCGAGAGGGTGAGAGCGAAAAGCATGTTTACTGTAGGAATACTGACTGTTAGCGACAAAGGCTGGCGTGGAGAACGTCAGGATAGGAGTGGAGAGGTTATTCGGGAGACCATTTCCCAGATAGATGTTCGTATTATAAATTATGACATCGTTCCCGATGAGAAGGAGCTCATTGCCCAAAAGCTGATTAAGTGGGCAGACGAGGATGGCGTAGATGTGATCATCACTACAGGTGGCACCGGCCTTAGCCCCCGAGATGTTACCCCTGAAGCGACCCTCTCTGTGGTGGATAGAGTAGTTCCTGGTTTTGCTGAAACAATGAGGGCTGAAAGCCTCAAGAAGACTCCTATGGCAATGCTGAGTCGGGCGGTTGTTGGTGCCCGGGGGAGTTGTTTGATCATTAACCTGCCTGGTAGCCCTAAAGCAGTGCGTGAGTGCCTTGAACCAGTAATACCTGCGCTGTCTCATGCTGTCGAGACGCTTAAGGGTCAAGCGAGCGAGTGCGCTTCCGCTGATTGATTGTTGACATCCGCCACCATTATGTTGTAGCATTCTAAAGTTAGATAACCCTTCGAGCTGCCTCGCCTAAAGAGGAATCCATGGCAGGCAGCCGGTAGGTCAGAAGCCTCGAGGGTGCAGGTAGAAATGCTTGTGCCTCCCGTGCTTGGAAAGGAGGGGAAATGGATTTCAACTACCGCTTTATAGCACCTTGTGTGCTGAGGTGCTATTTTTGTTCTCGCTCGCCTCCTCTAAACCCTACTGTAATGACATTAGTTTGTCCAACTAAGGAATTTTTAGCTTTGGAGGTAAAGTAATGAAAAAAAGAACAACTTTATTGACCCTTGTGGTGCTCATCATCCTTACCATTATGGTAACGGCATGTGCTACAGGCGCAAGTGTGTTACCAGCCCAGGAAAGGCTGAGAGTGGCTACCACTTCCAGCCTTTATGATACCGGCTTCTGGGCTTACCTAGAGCCAAAGTTTGAACAAAAGTATAATGTGGCACTTGATATCATATATGCTAATACCGGCATAGCCATAGAATATGGTAAGAGGGGAGATGTAGATGCGCTCACTATTCATGACAAAGCCCGTGAGCAACAATTTGTCGCTGATGGCTATGGAGTTAAGAGGAATCCCTTTGCATACAACTATTTCCTTATCGTGGGCACGACAAACGACCCGGCAGGCATTAAGAATTTGACTCCTGAAGCTGCTTTCAAGAAGCTGATAGAAGAGGGAACGAAGAACCCAGCGCAAATCAGGTTCGTCTCCCGAGGGGATGGATCAGGGACTCACTCCAAAGAGCAAGCGATCTGGAAGGCAGCTGGCTTCAATTACACAGCAGGGGTAGAAGGGTCCAGTTGGGCTAAAGCCGGGGCAGAGGGAGGGTATATGGAGGCGGGGCAGGGAATGGGGCCGACTTTGCTCATGG
>MNYE01000120.1 GCA_001873005.1 Dehalococcoidia bacterium CG2_30_46_9 | reverse complement strand
ATGAAAATATTAGTTACTAACGATGATGGCATTGATGCTCCGGGGCTTTGGGCCGTAGTAAAGGAACTTCAGAGGGTCGCAGAGGTAGCAGTAATAGCTCCTAAGCAAGAGCAAAGTGGCCGAGGGGCATCAATCACTCTAAGCCAGCCCATAAAAGTAAATAAAGTGGCGCCTAAGCTGGATGGCATAGAAGCTTATTCCGCTGAAGGCACCCCTGCTGACTGTGTTATCGTTGGTACAAGGTCACTATTCTCAGATGACATAGACCTGGTCGTCTCAGGTATCAATAGAGGGCCGAATATAGGACATGATATCTTCGTTTCCGGTACTGTAGGTGCTGCCTTACAAGGTTATTTGTGTGGCATCTCATCCCTGGCAATTTCAGTTAATGCCTACGAAGACTTAAATTTTGAGGCTGCTGCTAAACTGGCAACTTTGCTGACGGCTAGAATTAAGAATGGAGACTTGCCAAAGGAAATTCTGCTAAACGTTAATCTACCCAATCTGCCTCGAGAAAAAATTATGGGAATAGAAATTACTGAGCTAAGCAAGCAAAGTTATTGTGACGCAGTAGAGAAGGATGACAATTGTGAGGAAATATGCTACCGAATCAGGCGAAATAACAAAGATAAAGATACTGACCATGCTAGTCCGGGAACCGATATATGGGCGTTACAGTCAGGTCGGGCATCTATCACTCTTTTGTTCAATAGTTCCGTTACCAACACTCTAAAGGCATGCCTGCAAAGCCTGATACCTGAAATTTTTAGTGAGCTGCGTAATTTTTGACAAAATAAGAGGATTGTGTTAATATAAAAATTAGCCACTGACCTTAAGGCAGTGAGCGTAGAGTAAAGTAAACATAGTTTCCGCTTGGATCGGTAATGACCGAGACGGAAGAGAAGTGTTTTAGCGTGAAAACCCTCTCGGTAGTACCGAGAGGGTTTTGTGTTTATGAGTGCTGTTTTAGGCGTGCCGGGAATCAAGATAGGGCATTATACTGATAAAGATAACATAACTGGCTGCACAGTTGTCCTTTGTGAACAAGGAGCTGTTGCTGGAGTTGACATCAGTGGCTCAGCGCCCGGGACAAGGGAGACAGAACTGCTACGTCCCGGCAAATTAGTGGAAAAAATTCAGGCTGTTATCCTTAGTGGCGGTAGTGCCTTCGGACTGGATACTGCAACGGGGGTTATGCGTTATCTTGAGGAGCGCGGATTTGGACATGAAACCAGTGCTGGTAAGGTGCCTATTGTACCGGCTGCCATTATTTATGACCTGAATATTGGTAATTCTAAAGCAAGGCCAGGAGCCAGTGAAGGTTATGAAGCTTGTCTTGCCGCTACTGATGGTGAAGTCACTGAAGGATGTGTTGGCGCTGGTACTGGAGCAGCAGTGGGGAAAATACTAGGCATAGAACGAGCTACTAAGAGTGGTCTGGGAATTGCTAACTACAGAATAAGAGATGGCATCATTGTGGCTGCCTTGGTAGTTGTTAATGCTTTTGGCGACGTGATTGACCCTAAAACGGGAGAAATAATAGCCGCTCCACGCTACCCAAGTGGAGGCTTTATAAGCACTGTAGAAATCCTGAAAAAGGGCGAGTTCATCAAAGGAACTTTACCTTTTAATACTATAATCGGTATCGTAGCCACTAATGCTCAACTAAATAAAGAGCAGACAAACAGGTTAGCTCAGGTAGCAGGAGCTGGCATAGCTCGTGCGGTTAACCCCTGTCACACTCCGTACGATGGCGATGTCCTTTTCACCCTTTCCCTGGGGCAGAAGAAAGGTGACTTCATGACTCTTGCTGCTCTGGCTGCTGAGGTGGTCTCTGCAGCCATTCTCAGGGGGGTCCTTCAGGCAAAGAGTATGGGTGGCATACCAGCAGCCGGAGATGTGAAAAAATGACAAGAATTGGCTTTATTGGTGCTGGGACAGTAGGCACAGCCCTGGCAGTGAGGCTGTTCCAAAAAGGGTGTTCCATAGCAGCTATATCCAGTCGAAGTCTATCCTCAGCACAAAGGTTAGCTAACCTAGTATCCGGATGCCAGGTCTATTCAACAGCTCAAGAGGTAGCTAATGGTGCCGACCTAATTTTTATCACTACTCCCGATGACGTCATTGCCAAAATAGCCAGTGAGGTGAGGTGGCGTTCCGGACAAGGGGTAGTACATTGTAGCGGTGCTCACTCTGTTGATATTCTGGAGGCAGCCAGGCAATTTGGGGCTAACGTGGGTTCTTTTCATCCGCTCCAGACCTTTGCCACTGTTAACCAGGCTATTGAGAATCTACCTGGCTCTACTTTTGCTCTAGAAGCTGAAGAGCCTTTACTGTCACAGCTAAAGGAATTAGCTTCTTTGTTAAACGGCAGATGGGTGGAACTTAAGCCAGGAGAAAAAGTGCTATATCATACTGCCGCCGTTTTCGTATCCAATTACCTGGTAACTCTGGTGAAGCTAGCTTTAGATTTATGGCAGGCTTTTGGAGTGCCAGCAAAAGAGGCAACTCAGGCTTTACTGCCCTTACTTCGGGGGACAGTGAATAATATTGAGAACATTGGCTTACCTAATTGCCTTACTGGACCAATATCCCGGGGAGATTTGGGCACCATAAGGAGACACTTAGCCACCCTTGAGGCACAAGACTCTTCCCTACTCACTGTTTACCGGGATTTAGGGCTTGAGACTATTCCCATTGCTTTAGCGAAAGGTAAGATCGATGAGAATAAAGCAAAAGAGTTGAAGACTCTATTAAAGGAGGCATAAAATGAGAACTATGCTAAAGAGCAAGATCCATCGAGCCCGAGTTACCGAGGTCAATTTAGATTACGAGGGAAGTATTACTATTGACAGAACCCTCTTAGAGACGGCTGATATCTTGCCTTTCGAGCGAGTGGAGGTGTTAAACATCAATAATGGCGCCAGATTCAGTACTTATGCTATTGAAGGGGAAGTAAGGTCCGGTGTGATTGGTATCAATGGTGCTGCTGCCAGATTGGTGGCAAAAGGTGACATAGTTATCATTCTCTCTTACTGCCAGATTCCTGATAACGAAGCGATGACCATGACACCAACCATGGTTTATGTAGATAATAAAAACAGGATTCTTGAGCCCTCGACTCTAAGGGCAAGCCTTGGTTGGGAGGTTATCTTATCTGGCGAGGGACTTGAGGATAAAGGAGTGACAAAATGCGGGTTACAATCACGGAGATAAAAGAGATGAAGCAGAAGAAAGAAAAAATACCTATGCTCACTGCTTATGACTATGTAACTGCCAAAATTGTTGATGAAGCTGGCGTGCCTTTAATATTAGTGGGAGACAGTTTGGGGATGGTGATATTAGGCTATGAAACCACTATCCCGGTAACTATGGAGGAAATGCTGCATCATACCAAAGCCGTAGTCAGAGGTGCCAGAAGGGCTCTCATAGTGGCTGACATGCCCTTTATGACCTATCATATCAGTGTTTCTGAAGCCTTGCGCAACGCTGCCCGCTTTATCCAGGAAGGCGGCGCACAGGCAGTGAAATTGGAAGGAGGTAAGATAGTTGCTGAAACCGTAAAACGAATTGTTGATTGTGGCATACCAGTCATGGCTCATATTGGAGTGACCCCACAATCAATTTACCAGCTTGGTGGCTATAAAGTGCAGGGAAAGACACCAGAACTAGCCAAAATTTTGCTCAAAGATGCTCGCATTCTGGGGGAAGCAGGTGCTTTTAGCCTGGTTCTGGAATGTGTACCAGCACCTCTTGCCAGGGTAATAACTCAAGCCATAAATATCCCTACAATTGGCATTGGCGCTGGTCCTGATTGTGATGGGCAGGTTCAGGTAATTAGCGACATACTGGGGCTTTTCACCGAATTTGTGCCCAAGCACGCCAAGCAATACGCCAAGCTGGCTTCCGAAATGAAGACTGCTGTGGCTAATTATGTAGCTGAAGTTAAATCACACACCTTTCCCACCATGGAACACAGCTTCCCTATGGACGAAAGCTTGCTTAAGTCCCTTGAGACTACTCCCTCTCCCTCGAAGGGAGAGGATTAAGGTAAGGGTGAAGAATGCAAGTAGTAAAAACAATCTCTCAGTTCAGACAATTAAGACAGCCGGTTACCGGCTCAGTTGGTTTTGTGCCTACTATGGGCTATCTACACAAAGGTCATCTATCTTTGGTGAGACAAGCCAGAGCGGAGAACTCTACCGTGGTAGCGAGCATCTTTGTCAATCCCACCCAGTTTGCTCCTGCCGAAGACTTCCGAAGCTATCCACGAGACTTTGATCGCGACTTGGCGTTGCTAGGCAAAGAAAAAACGGACATTGTCTTTGCGCCATCTGAAGAAGAAATGTATCCCGCCACTTTCAGCACCTGGGTGGATGTAGAAAAGGTTACGGAAAGGCTTGAGGGAGCATGCCGCCCGGGACACTTCAGGGGCGTGGCTACAGTGGTAACCAAACTGTTTAACATTGTCCAGCCCACCAGAGCTTATTTTGGGCAAAAGGATGCCCAGCAAGCACTGGTCATCAAGAGGATAGTTGCTGACCTTAACATGAACACCGAAATTGTAGTTATACCTACGGTGAGAGAAAGCGATGGTTTGGCCATGAGTAGCCGGAACACTTATTTAAACCCAAAGGAACGACAGGCAGCTACAGTTTTGTTTAAGGCTCTCTCCCTGGCAAGACGACTACGTCAAGATAGCGAAAAAGACGCTGAGGAAATTCGCCAGCAAATGGCCTCGCTTATCCTAAAAGAACCTCTGGCTCAAATAGAGTATGTCAGCATCGCTGATGCCGAGACATTAGAAGAGCTTAAGATAATTGACCGACAAGCTCTAGCTCTTTTAGCCGTTAGAATAGGCAAAACTAGATTAATAGATAATATGCTTCTGGACTAAATCAATAAATAGCGCGCCTAGTCTGCCAAGTCTCACTTCCTATCTGAGCGTGCCACCCCTGCCTGGGACGACCTGACCCTGAACTTAATTCAGGGTAGATAGTAGACACTTCAGAAGGAGAGTCAGCTTTCACTTTAACCTTGAGACTTGCCCTAGTAGTTTTCTATGTCATTGCGAGCCGAAGGCATGGCAATCTCATATCAGAATGGCATCGTGAGAGCAGTGGAGGATCTCATCCCCATGGAGATTGCTTCGTCGCATACGCTCCTCGCAATGACAAGGGGGGAGATCAAGTGTCACTAATCATATGAGCGAGTACACGACATTGACATAAATATGGGACTTGGTATATATTTTAAGTGGTGGCCCTTGGACATAGCCAAAACTATTCCGGTAGTCGTGGGCAAGAATGGAAGGGAAAACCCATAGGTATTGGGTATGTTGACCCGCTAACTTTGCTTTAAATATGCCTGATTCAGAGAGTGAGCCTAAGAATAAGGTTAGTGACCTTGTAGCTTTGAGCCGTGTTTCGGCGGCAACCAGCAACCTTCAGGATCTGGAAGCTATTCTCCGTATTGGCTTGAATAGTGTGCTTGATATTATGGATGGAAGTATCGGGGGAATTATGCTTCTAGATGAGGAAACAAAGATGCTATCTTACCGTGTCTATCATGGTCTGTCTGCCACATACGCTGAGGAAATGCATGTCAAACTTGGTGAGGGAATCGCTGGAAAGGTAGCTCAAAGTGGCCGGTCAACACTGTTGGAGGATATCTCCTTGGAACCAAGTGCTGTTCGTCTTGATCTGATAAGCACGGAAGGTTTAAAAGCATTCCTCAGTGTCCCTCTCCAAGCGAAAGGCAAGGTTCTGGGAGTGATGAATGTTGCTAGCCGTATCTCACATCGTTTCAGCAAATGGGACATGCATCTCTTGAACTCGATTGGAGATCAACTTGGCGTAGCTATCGAGCAGGCAAAGCTATATGAACAATTGAGAAGGGGTAGGGAAAGGTATCGAGAGCTAGCGCGGCGGACCTTATTAGCTCAGGAGGAGGAACGAAGGAGAATCGCTAGGGAACTGCACGATGAAACTAGCCAGGCGCTCTCTGGTTTGGCACTCAACTTAGAGGTGTTAATAGAAATGGCTGAAATAGCTGGAATCCAAGATACCGAGTTCAAAGCTAGGTTGAAAAAAACGCATTCATTGGCAATTCAGATAAGCACGGAGGTGAGCAGACTGATAGCCGACCTCCGCCCCAGTGCCTTAGATACACTTGGGCTCGTCCCTGCTATTCGTCAGTGTGCTGAAACTAACCTTACTTCGTTGGGCATTGATGTTTCCTTTGCCCTGAATCAAGTTCAGGTCGGCAAGTCTCTGCCAGCAGAAGTAGAGGTGGGACTCTTCCGCTGGGCTCAGGGAGCCATAGCCAATATTATGCAACATTCTCAGGCAAGAAATGCCACCATATCTTTAAAACGCGAGGGTGATGAGCTGGTGCTATGTATCAACGATGATGGCAAGGGTTTTGACGTCTCGCAGCTCAGTGGGATAGAAGAGAGTGGGCGAGGCGCCGGACTATTCAGTATGAAGGAAAGAGTGCAGCTACTCGGTGGTACTTGCTCAATCCAGTCTCAGCCGGGACAGGGGACTACAGCTACCGCCAGGATTCCCATGACTTGGAGCACAGCCGATGCAAAAGATAAGAGTATTGGTGGTAGATGACCATACCATTGTGCGGGAGGGCATTTGTGCTTTACTGGGGCTAGCCGGGGATATGGAAGTAGTAGGCGAGGCGGCCAACGGAAGAGAAGCATTGGATATGGTCACAAAGTTTATGCCTGACGTAGTGCTCATGGACATAGCTATGCCTATCATGGGTGGATTGGAGGCGACACGCCGAATATGCAAGGAATTTCCAGGGATAAAAGTGCTGGCACTCACCCAATATGATGATAGGGAGTATGTTTTTCCGGCTATTGAAGCTGGGGCCCGCGGTTTCGTTAGCAAAAGAGCCGCATCCTCGGAACTTGTTTCCGGTATTCGCTCTGTTCACCGTGGAGATTCCTTTTTATCTCCATCTGTAGCCAGACTCTTGGTTGAAGACTATCAACAGGGAGCCAGCATAAGGAAGAGTCACGACCCCTATGAAGAGTTGACAGACCGAGAAAGGGAGATACTTAAGTTGTTAGCGGAAGGATATACTACTCAGGAAATAGCGGATATGTTGGTAATTAGCCCCAAGACTGTGGACGCACACAAGACCAGTCTTATGGCTAAGCTTGATATCCATAATCGGATTGACTTGGTCAAATATGCTCTGCGTAAGGGCATTGTTACCGTTTGAAATTGTTGCCCACTATTCTACATACCCTGAAACAAGTTCAGGGCATCCCCATGCTACTCTTTATTGGTAAGAGCTCCAACCCCTATAAATAGGGCATCAGCCCAAGAAAATTAGGGTCATATTCCTTGTCTTTTTGGGGTAAAAACCTCTTTCTCTTTCGGCAAGTATTGTTTATCCTTATATTAGCTGACCAAGACAGATTAGCAAGAACCTGGAAGAGAGGAGGCCCTCCCTTCCACTCACCTTATCTGCCGAGGGACGCTAGGGAGGCGACAAAGATGGAAAAGAGAGCCAAAATTCTGGTTGTGGATGATGAGGCTGAGTTCACTGTGGATTTGCAAGTCGCATTGGAAGCCAGGGCCTATCAAGTAGCCGCTGCGAGTAATAAGAGACAGGCACAGGAAATGGTGCGCTATCAGAACCCGGACTTAATTATCTTGGGCACAATAGTGCCACGCGGAGACGCATTCTTGCTTCACCGATGGCTGAAGCAGAGCCCGAGTTTCAGGGATTTACCCCTCATCGTGGTTGACGCCCCACCAGAAAAGCAACTGATTAAGGGGTGGAGGATCGACGAAGGATTACGACTTGAGACGGAAGATTACTTCTGCAAGCCCGTCGCAGCAGATGCGTTGGTGTCCCAAGTTGAAAAGCTACTGGATAAGGTAACTCGGAGGATCAAAGTGCTGATAGCAGATGACCACGCAGTAGTCAGAGAAGGAATTCATGCTCTATTAAGCCTGCAAAGAGATATGCTGGTGGTTGGAGAGGCGATAGATGGCGGAGATGCTGTGGAGAAGGCGCTCCTGCTTTTACCTGATGTAGTGTTAATGGATATAGTCATGCCGCGTATGAATGGTCTCGAGGCAACGAAGCAAATATGCCGGGAATGCAAACAAGTTAGGGTGTTGATGTTGACCCAATATGATGACGAACAGAATGTCCTCGCTAGCGAGCAAGCAGGAGCATTTGGCTTTATTCCTAAGAGAACTGCTAGTTCCCAACTTCTCGCTGCTGTCAGGTCGGCAAGCCAAAGAGTCAATAGTCAACAGTCTAATAGTCTATAGTCTAAAGACTAATGACTAATGACTCAAGACTAATTTTGAAGGAGCTGATTTGCAGTCGGTAACTATTACCCTTGATGGACGGGAGGTAAGTGGCTATCCAGGAATGACTATCCTGGAGTTAGCACGGGAATCAGGCATAAATATTCCCACACTCTGCTATGATCCCCATCTAAGCTCGATTGGTGCTTGCCGCGTCTGCTTGGTAGAAAATGAACAAAGTGGCGCTTTGCTGGCATCTTGTGTCACACCCATAGCACCAGGGATGGTGATAAACACCCATTCCCCCCGAGTCACAGGGCATCGCAGCACCATAGTTAAGCTGATGCTTGCCAGCCATCCTGATTCCTGCTTGGTGTGTGACAAAGGTAACCGCTGCCAATTGCGGCAGATTGCCTCAGATATGGGTATCGGATTGTCAGAGTTTCAGAGGATTCCTCAAATGGCTGCCATCGAGGAGGTCAATCCGTTTATCGAAAGGGATGCGAGTAAATGTATACTGTGCGCCAAGTGTATACGGGCATGCCAGGAGTTAGCCGTTGAAGGGGCTATTGACTATTTTCGGCGAGGATTTACTGCCAAACCGGCAACGCTAAATGATTTGCCATTGGAAGATTCTGAGTGCTCATTTTGCGGCACTTGTGTGGCATTATGCCCGACGGGTGCTCTCATGGAGAAGGAGAGGGCCTATAGAGGGACAACTAAAACCGCTACTCAGACAACCTGTCCTTTTTGTGGCTGTGGATGCAGTATTTGCCTGGAAGTCAAAGATAATCACGTAGTGCGGGTTACGCCAGGCAAACAGGATGCAGTAAATCATGGCACGCTTTGTGTGAGAGGAAGCTATGGCTGCGATTTTATCCATAGTCCAGATAGGCTAACCAAACCATTAGTCAAGGCAAATGAGAGTTTTGAAGAGGTATCCTGGGAACAAGCCTTAGAACTAGCCGCCACTGAATTCAAGCGAATAAAGGACAAGCATGGTCCCGACAGCCTGGCTGTTCTGGGCTCATCCAAGTGCACTAATGAAGAGAACTATCTCTTGCAAAGATTCGCCAGATGTGTGCTGGGCACCAATAATATTGATAATGGTAGTAGCTTGTATAACGCTGCCACTCGGATAGGTCTTGGTACCTCTATTGGCTTCCCCGGCACTACAAATTACGTCAGTGCTCTGGAGGAATCAGAGGTGATAATAGCTATCGGAGCTGACCCTCCCTCATCAGCCCCTATCGTTGGATACACTATAAAGCGTGCTGTTAAATACAAAGGGGCTAAGCTTATATTGATAGACCCCCGGCGAACAAAGCTCTCTTCGTTTGCCTATCTCTGGCTGCGCCCTAAGGTCGGCACTGATGTGGCTTTGCTAAATAGCTTGGCAAAAGTAATTATTGATGAAGGCTTACTGGACGAGGAGTTTGTCGCTCGTGAAACGGATAATTTTGAGGCATGCACCAAAACATTAGAGGAATATTCCCCTGAGTATGCGGAGGCTATCACTGGCATTGCCAGTAAGGAAATTCGCGCCGCCGCTCGACTATACGCCGCGGCAAGCCAGGCGGCGATTGTCTATGGCAGCGGAATCACTCAGCATACGAGTGGAACAGACAGCGTAAAGGCTCTGGCGAACCTGGCGATATTGACCGGTAACATTGGGCGTAGGGGAGGGGGCATTTATGCCCTGCAAAGAGAAAATAACGCACAAGGCGCTTGCGACATGGGGGCATTGCCCAATTTCCTCCCCGGATATCAAAATGTATCCGATGCTCAAGCCAGAAGGAAGTTTGAAGACCGTTGGGGGGTGAGCTTGCCAGCTAACCCTGGGCTAACCGCTCTGGAAATCGTGGAGCAAGCGAGACAGGGAAAAATTGCTGGGCTATATATCATAGGAGAAAACCCCGTTTTAAGCTTCCCACACTCAAGTCTGGTTACCCAAGCTCTGACTTCCCTTGATTTCATGGTGGTGCAGGATATGTTCCTTACGGAAACAGCTAAATTAGCAAGTGTGGTTCTGCCGGCGACAAGCTTTGCTGAAAAAGAGGGGACGTTTACCAATTTTGAGGGAAGGGTAAACCAAGTGAGGAAAGCTATCGAGCCCCTCGGTCAAAGCTTGTCAGACTGGGAAATAATCCTGCGACTAGCAGACAAGATGGGGTGTCCACTGCCATTCTCTTCCCTCCAGCAGGTTATGGATGAGGTTGAGGAATTAGTCCCCCTATACGAAGGATATGCCGATTCACAGAGGCTACATGAGGATGAGCTTAGCATCCGGGAAGCAGGCCGTTCCTACCGGGGACAATTGTTAAGGGGATTTGCCCGTTTTTCTCCGGTTCAATATACCCCACACGTCCCTCGACAGATAAGGGGGAGAGAGGGGAAGGCCCCCTTTTTGGAGGCAAAGGAGGGCTATCCTTTTACTTTGCTCACAGGAACTATACTTTACCATTTTGGCACTGGCACCAGGAGCTCAAGGGCCTGGCGGTTAAAGAAATTTTCCCCCCAGTCTTTTGTGGAAATTGGTGAGGCTGACGCCCAAAAGCTTGGAATTAGCCATTGCGATAAGGTCAGCGTTATTTCACCGGTCTCTAAATTAACCACCATTGCTAAAATTATCGATGGTCTCCCCGAAGGGACGCTCTTTATGCCAATTTCGTTCCCGGAAACTCCGGTTAATGGGCTATTTGATATTACCTTAGACCCGGAGGCAAAAACGCCTTCACTCAAGGCGTGTAATGTAAGAATAGAAAGGGTAGGACCTCATGGCGAAAAAGAAGATAGTCGCACAAGCTGATCTGGCACGTATAGAGACGGTTATAGCTGAATACCAGAATGAGCGGTGGGCTTTACTACCCCTTCTCGAGAGAATTCAGCAGGAGTTTGGCTTTATTCCTCCGAGTAGCATTGGCCTCATAGCAAAGGGTTTGAGGCTATTTCCGGCTCAAGTACAAGGGGTAATTACTTTTTACGCACAGCTCTATACCACACCACGAGGGAAAAACATTGTTAGGGTATGTCGGGGGACCGCCTGCCACGTGCGAGGTGGGAAAACTATATTGAAGTTAGTCAAGAGGCATCTCGGTATTCAAGAGGGTGAAATCACTCCTGATTTTGAGTATAGTCTGGAAACGGTGGCTTGCATTGGTTGTTGTGCACTAGCACCTAACATGGTTATCAACAGGAACATCTACGGTCGCATGAATCCTAAGAAGGTGGCGTTAATCTTTGGTCAGCATGGGAGGCAGTGAGATGGTTGAGGAAAAAGCTACGGTTTCAACCAATGGTCAGCACACAATTCTTGTCTGTCGTGGATCAGGTTGCCCCGGGTCGGACGAAATTCTGCGGCGTCTAGAAGAGAAGGTGACGCAAAATGGCTTGCCTGTTGAGGTAAAGCCCACCGGTTGCCATGGTTTTTGTCAAGCTGGTCCTACAGTAATAGTGGAACCTGAGGATGTCTTTTATTGCCACGTATCGGTAGATGATATTGATGAGATCATCCAGAAGCATTTGTGCGCCCACGAGGTGGTGAACAGATTGCTTTACATCGACCCGGTAACTGGCCAAGCTGTACCGCACTACTCAGATATAAACTTTTACAAGAAGCAGGAGCGCGTGGTCCTGCGTAACTGCGGGCACATCAACCCGGAGAGGATTGATGATTACCTTGCTCGCGGTGGCTATCTGTCTCTGCGGAAGGTCCTTTTCCAGATGACGCCGGGGCAGGTGATTGAGGAAATCAAGAAGGCAGGACTCCGGGGACGGGGTGGTGCTGGGTTCCCTACCGCAGTCAAGTGGGAATTATGTCGCAATGCCCCTGGTTCACCGAAATATATGATATGTAACGCCGACGAAGGTGACCCTGGCGCCTTCATGGACCGCTGTATTCTGGAGGCAGACCCTCACTCCGTCCTTGAGGGGCTGATTATCGCGGCTTATGCTATCGGTGCTTCCGGAGGATATGTTTATTGTCGGGCAGAGAAGCCTCTGGCCATAGAGCGGCTAAAGATTGCCTTGAGGCAGGTAAAAGAGCATGGCTTAACGGGTGATAACATACTAGGTTCCGGCTTTAGTCTTCAACTAGACTTAAGAGAAGGTGCCGGGGCTTTTGTCTGTGGAGAGGAAACGGCTCTTATGATGTCTATAGAGGGACGGCGGGGCATGCCTCGCCCTAGGCCGCCATTTCCCGCTCAATCAGGTCTGGATGGCAAACCCACCATCATCAACAATGTAAAGACACTGGCTACAGTTCCGATTATTATTGACCGAGGCGCTGACTGGTATGCCGGTATTGGCACCGAGAAGAGCAAGGGTACAGTGGTCTTCGCTCTCACTGGGAAGATTGCTAACAGCGGCTTGGTAGAGGTACCAATGGGCACACCACTATCAAAAGTTATCTTCGATATAGGCGGCGGTATCCCGCGTGGAAAACGCTTTAAGGCAGTGCAGACTGGTGGTCCGTCAGGGGGTTGTATCCCCGCCCGCTTCATGGACTCGCCTGTTGACTACGAATCACTGACCAAGTTAGGCTCGATAATGGGCTCTGGTGGCATGGTAGTGATGGACGATGCCACCTGCATGGTAGATATCGCCCGCTTCTTCCTCAACTTCACTCAGGCTGAGTCCTGTGGTAAATGTGTGCCTTGTCGCCTAGGAACTAGACAGATGCTAGAAATCCTGACCAGAATTACTGAGGGTAAAGGGCGTGAGAGCGACATTGAAACCTTACTTAATATAGCTAAGACGGTAAAGGAATGCTCCCTCTGTGGTTTGGGGCAAACCTGCCCTAACCCTGTGCTTACCACCCTTGCTTACTTTAGAGACGAATATGAGGCTCATATAAAAGAAAAGAAATGCCCGGCGGCAGTGTGCGACGCGCTCATGATTTCGCCCTGTCAGCATACCTGCCCGGTGGGGATTAACATTCCAAAGTATGTGGCTCACATTGCTGCCGGTGAATATCTGGAGGCTGTTGAAACCATCAGGGAGCGCAACCCCTTCCCAGCTATTTGCGGACGCATCTGCCATCATCCCTGCGAAGGCAAGTGTCGCCGTGGGGAGCTTGATGAGCCAGTAGCCATCAGGGGGCTAAAGCGTTTCGCTGCCGACTGGTATTTTGAGCATATTGGCGAATTACCCGAACCAGAACCCTTTCCCCAGACTCATAGCCAAAAAGTAGCTGTGGTGGGTGCCGGACCCTGTGGACTATCATGCGCCTACTTCTTAGCTCAGATGGGTTATCCGGCTACCGTCTTTGAAGCTCTTCCCGTAGGTGGAGGTATGCTTTCAGTAGCCATACCCGACTTTCGCTTGCCACGAGAGGTTATTCAAAGGGAAATAGATTATATTGCTAAGCGCGGGGTGGAGATAAGATACAGCACACCAATTGATGTAAACTTCACTGTAGAAGGCCTTAGGAAAAATGGCTTTGAAGCCGTCTTCATCGCTGCTGGGGCGCAAAGAAGCCAGCGCATAGGCATACCTGGTGAACTGGAAGACCTAGAAGGCTTCTATTACGGTTTGAGATTTCTAAGAGATGTGAAAGTTGGCAAGTCAGTCAGAATTGGGCGACGCGTAGCTGTTGTCGGGGGCGGCAATGTGGCTCTGGATTCCTCTCGTACTGCCCTCCGCCTTGGTGCTGACGAAGTCAGCATCTTCTACCGCCGGTCACGGGAGGAGATGCCGGTTACTGAAGTCGAATATAACGAGGCTTTAGCTGAAGGCGTCCAGGTTAATTTCCTGGTGAGCCCTACCCGAATAGTAAGCGACAAGTGGAAGATAGCTGGTTTACAATGTACTCATATGAGGCTAGGTGAGCCTGATGACAGTGGACGCCGCCGTCCGGTACCTGTCTCTGGCTCTGAATTCTTTGCTGATGCCGACACTGTCATTGCTGCCGTAGGTCAAGCTCCCGACTTATCATTTTTACCCCCGGATAGCGCGCTAGAACGCACCCGCTGGGAAAGGCTGGTTGTCGATGACAATAGATTGGCTACCAATGTCCCTGGGGTCTTTGCCGGAGGGGATTTTGTCTTCGGACCAGGCATGGTTGTAGAGGCTATTGCTGCTGGTAGAAGAGGTGCTATCGCTATAGATAAATACCTCAAGGGTGATACCTCACGAGTTGAGATATACGACCTAAAGCCCGGCATTATTGAGGAAGTAATAAGTAGAGAAGAAGAGGAGACTTGGGAGCCCCAATTTAGGCCGGAAATCTCCCGACTTCCTGTTGAGGAAAGAAAACAGAGCTTTAAGGAGACAGAACTGGCATTCTCAGAGGAAAGAGCCAGACAAGAAGCTAAGCGATGCCTGAGGTGCGACCTAGAGAAATGAGGGAGGTTTAAGATGAAATCCATTACCAAACAAAAGCCTTTTGACGAAGTAAAGCAGCAATTGGATAGATTTGACCGAGTGTGTATCGTTGGCTGTGGCACGTGTGCCACAATGACTAAAACTGGGGGAAGAGAGGAAGTCTTGAATATGAAGGAGCATTTGCAAGAGCTAGGCAAGCTAGTGACAGGCTGGACAGTTATCCCTACTGCTTGTGATGAAATGACCGAGGGTGCCCTGAACTTAATTCAGGGTATTCAGAATGCTAACTGTATCCTGGTTATGGCGTGCGCCTTGGGAGTGCATAAAGTTAACCTATATATTGACAAGCCAGTCATTCCAGCACTGGATACTCTATTCATAGGCGTGGAAGACAGTCCGGGCTACTTTCACGAAGTCTGTGCCCAGTGTGGTCAATGTGTCCTGGGTGAAACAGCCGGCATTTGCCCCCTCACGGCATGCCATAAAGGTTTGCTGAATGGTCCCTGTGGTGGCACCAACAATGGCAAGTGTGAGGTGGACAAAGAAAAGGATTGTGCCTGGACACTCATATATCAGCGTCTGAAGGAACAAGGTAGGCTTGACTTGATGCATAAGTATCATCCCCCAAAGAATTATCAGGTAGTGCCTAGACCAAGAGTCATTAAGTTAGTATAGGTAAGGAGAGAGAATCATGATATCAAAGTTCAGGCAAGTGCTTAACTCTGGGAAGTTTGTGGTGACCAGTGAGATTGGTCCGCCAAAAGGAACAAATATTGAGAAGATGCTTCATCATATTGACCTTCTCAAAGATAAGGTGGATGCGTTAAATGTTACCGACCACCAAAGTTCGGTGATGCGCTTTCCCTCTATCGGCGGCTGCCTGGCTATCAAAGAGCAAGGTGGCGAACCTATATTGCAAATGACCTGCCGTGACCGCAATCGGCTTGCTCTTCAAGCTGAGCTTCTGTTGGCATATACCAGGGGCATAAGAAATGTTCTCTGTCTAACTGGTGACGCTATCCCGGTTGGCGACCACAAAGAAGCTAAAGGGGTTTTTGACCTTGACTCGGTGCAACTGCTCAGGGCAATCCGGCAAATGGAAGCAGGGAAAGACTTGGGAGGGAACGAACTTGATGGAACTATCGAGTTCTGTGCTGGAGCTATAGTCACTCCCGAGGCAAGACCAATTGAGCCTCAGTTAATCAAGTTTGAAAAGAAGGTAGAAGCCGGAGCTGAATTCTTTCAGACTCAAGCAGTCTACGACTTGGACAACTTTGCCAAGTTTATGCAATATGCCCGGCAATTCTCGGTTAAGATATTAGCGGGGATTGTCCTACTTTCATCAGCTAGTATGGCAAAGTATATGACGGAGAATGTTCCTGGTATCTTTGTCCCAAAATACTTGATTGATGAACTAGCGAGCGCGCCTAGGGGCGAGGCACTGAATAAGGGTAAAGAGATCGCAGGTCGGATGGTTGCCACCCTGAAAAAAGAATCCATCTGTGACGGGGTTCACATCATGGCTATTCGCAGGGAAGAAGTAGTTCCAGATATCCTGGCAATAGCTGGGCTTTGACCCAACGCCTCAATGTCATTCCGAACTTGTTTCGGAATCTCAATTACGGAAGATGTTTGCAAAAGAAGGCGACTCAGATAGCGCGCCTAGAGGGATTTGAACCCACGACCCCCGGTTCCGAAGATAGAAATTCAATGTGCCAAGGTGTTCTCAGATACAAAAAGGTGTTTTATGGTTTATGGATTAAGTGCATTTTGTATCTGGGGTAACATCCAGTGCTAGGGGGTGCTGAGAAGTTTGTTAGCAAAATGTTAGCAGGGCTTAGTATCCTGGGGAGTCCGGCGGATTGGTCTTTCTCCCTTTCCCGGGTCAATTTCTAACCTAGTGCCACATTTGGGGCAAGTCTGATGCTCTGGGTTAAGCAATGCCCAGCCGTAACAGTGATAACCGCACTTGGGACACTTTCCTTCTGGCATTGTTCACTGCTCCTTCAGAAAGGCATCCACATCCTGGCGGCGGAATCTCCTGTCGGACCGGGGGCCAAGGCGGTATGCCTTTAGTATTCCCTGGTCGCTCCAGCGCCTCACGGTGTTAGGATGTGCAACCCGAGGAGCTGTGCTACGTCGGCTGTGGTGAGCATGACCTTAGAGTCAGTGATGGCATCACCCTGGTAAAGGTCAACCTCGAAACCGTAGTCCTCAAGCACGTTGGTGACCTAGCCAATAAAATCCTCGTTTGGCTGAAGGCTATAGAGTTGGTCGATTTATAGGATAAGTGCGGACAAAGGCAATGGTAGCAACAATCCCCAGGGCAATACCCAACCAAGCAAACCAAGGCAAGCCCTTTTTACGAGACTTGCCTTTAGTCTGCTTCTTAGCTCTGATTTTGCCCAATGTTTAGCTCCAAGCCCCACAAAGTTTAATAAACTTCATCGTGTTTACCGATGTCAATTAGCAATACATCTTGGTCATCTAGGAATTGGAACACTACCCGGCAATCATAGGCTACAACGAAGGCCCACAGACCCTTTAACTTACCGCTAAGCTTATGAATTCTCGCTGCTACCCCAGATTAGATTAATCACGCCTCTAGTTCTCGAAGAAGATCTGAGACAGTCCCCTTAGAAGTCAGGTCTTTGTTATATTCCTCGAGTGTTTGACGAGCATTTGCCAAGATTTCCTCTCGCCTTTTTTCCTTGTATCTGTTTCTGATAAGCTCAACGAGCATGTCCTGATCCTCTAGAGGTATTTCATCTACCTTGTCCAGTATTTCATCCAGCACATTTCGAGACCCCATTGAGCACCTCCTTTAAGGCCTATATTTTCACTAAGCCAATTGTAGCAATTCCAGCAGCCTGATGCCAATTAAGTTAGCGAGGTTGCCTCAAAAAAGGGAGGGCAAGCCCTTTTTACGAGACTTGCCTTTGGTCTCCTTCTTAGCCTTTGGTTTAGTCAATGTAAATTCGCGAGATAGATGTAAAGGAATGTTTTTGCCAGGCAAATTTCACAGTTGTTTCAAATAATTATTGTACTCCTCAATGCTGAGTTGCACTTCCCTTAAAATCTCCCTTATCAAGGGGCGCGCTAAAACTCTTCCGCGGTGGTGAGGAATGGTAGTAGTTCTTCCATCTGGGTGTCGGTAGAAGGCGTGGCTTCCTTTTTGTCGCACCTTGTTAAATCCCAAAAGAAAGAGCAACCTCTCCATCTTCTCAGCATCGATGAGAGGAAGCTTAGTCAAACCAAAACCTCGATTTGCTGGATGCCGGCAAACTCAGGTAAGTGCCTTCTTGCCTCAGGATCCATTTCTTCTAAGCATAGTTCAAGCACCTCTTTTAAGTTTGCCTGAAGTTCATCAAGGCTCTCTGCTTGGGTGTGAGCACCGGGAATTCCGGGAACAATACCAACATATAAATTTGTTTCTGGGTCCCTTTCAATATAAGCAGTTATCCTATTCATTTACTTACCTCCCTTAAAACTATATTTCCATAATGCAATTGTAGCAAATCTAATGCTATAGCGGAGCGAAGGGTCTCTGAAATTCTTCGCCGGAGCCTGCCCTGAGCATTACCAGATTCTTCGTGGAGTTTACCCTGTGAGATTCCGAAACAAGTTCGGAATGACATTACAGGGCTCAGAATGACAGCAGGGTGAGTAGTTACCTTTTTGTTACCCTGGTATTGTGAGGTTAAGAAGGATAAACTTGGGGTAAGTTGAGGTTGAAAAAAGCAGGCTAAGGAAGAGCTGGGACTTTGACTTTAGGAATTTTCACCTGAGAGGGCTTTTCCATTGCGGCCTTTGGGGTAGCTATTTCCTGCTCGCTTAAGTTGCCAGTAGGGACAATTAAGGCTATCGGCTTGCCATCAGAGCAAAGGAGGAATGGCTGGCTCTCAAAGGCTTGGGTTTTGAGACTCTTAATTGCTTGATGCCGACCTTTCTCACTTTTTATATTGTGCCACGGCTTCGTGGTAAAGGATGGGAAAGATGAAAGTTCTATTTACCCTTACGGAGCCACCAGCCTGTTCAGGAGAACTACAATCTTCTCGAAAGTTGCTTGCTTAATCCTCCCTAACCCCTTTATCACTATCAATTGGCTCAAGGAATATATTTTGTCTACCCTCACCATACTATCTTGGGGCAAAGTGCCCTCTTCCGTATCAGCCTGGGTGATTAAAATGGTGTAATCTTTCTTTTCTAAATTGGAAGTAACTGTTTCCCCAGCTCAGGTAAATCAATCTTACCGTTTTCACCAATGTTCACATAAAATTTTAAGGCTTCCATTTTCCCTCCTTCCTCTTTAATTTCCATCAGAACGAGGGCACCACTCTAGTGATGGCTTCAATGCTTTGACTCTATCATGCTTGCCAGCCAATACAAGATAGAAGCCCGGTGTGCCAGAAGATGTCTTCAGATACAATGACATGGTTTATGGTTTGAGGACCGAACTCATTTTGTATCTAGGGTAGTATCTGGTGTCGGGGCATGTCAATCAGTTTGTTAGCAAAATGTTTGCAAAAGAAGGCGACTCAGATAGCGCGCCTAGAGGGATTTGAACCCACGACCCCCGGTTCCGAAGACCGATGCTCTTGTCCGCTGAGCTATAGGCGCCAAAATAATTTGGGGTGAGTGGTGGGATTTGAACCCACGCTCACCAGGGCCACAACCTGGCGCCTTAACCACTGGGCTACACTCACCACAACCAGAAACAATTATACTGAGACGGGCTAGCTTTTTCAAGTGCTAACCGTCATTGCACGAAGCGTGGCAATCTCATCCCTGGCCCCTCCGAGATTGCTTCGGGGCTTCGCCCCTCGCAATGACACCCACTGAATGCTTAGAAATAAAAATAACCTCTCTTCTTAAAGTAATAACCAGCTCCCAGACCCAAGAGTAGACCTCCCAGGTGAGCCTGCCAGGCTATACCCGGAACAAAGGAGATGAGGAGAAAAATTATAATAGCTATCCAGAGTGGAATGGGAATAGGGATAGGGATTACAAGCACCCTCAACCCAGGTGCCATCATCACAAGTGCCCCGCCCAGGGCAAAAATAGCTCCCGAGGCTCCTACACCTAGTGCCAGAGGAGGCGCCAACAGAATAAAAAGGACATTCCCGGCTATTCCGCCAAGGAAATATACCAGAAGAAACTTCTTTTCCCCTACCAGTTGAAGCAAGAACCTCCCCAGAAAGAAAAGGCTTATCATGTTGCCAAGGATATGTGCAAAACCTCCGTGGACAAACAAGTTGGTTATAATGGTCCAGGGCTGATGCATGAAATTTGCCGCGCTTAAGCCAAGTAAAGAATATATGTCATCCGGCCTGGCCAGAGTAACTATAAAGATAATGATGTTTAGAGCTATCAAGAACCACAGAGCATCTAAACTAAAAGTTCTATAAGTGCGCATTTTCCTAATTTGCTACCAGCGTTAATTTACCAATATAATGTAAAATATGAAAATATACAACCTGCATGGCTGGCAAGTTGATGTTGCCCAAGCTAAAGAGATACAGCTACGCCTGGCGAAAAAGATAGTAACTGAGAATAAAGAGCTTAAGCCACGCCTTATTGTCGGCGTGGACATATCCGCCGCCAATTCCCAAGGTATAGCGCGTGGGGCAGCAGTGATTCTTAACTATCCCGACCTTGAGATAATTGAAGTAAAAACGGCGGAAGTCAAGCTAGACTTTCCCTACATTCCGGGCTTGCTCTCCTTCCGCGAATGTCCCTTGCTTCTGGCTGCCTGCGAAAAACTATCTAATGTTCCTGACCTTATCTTAGTTGATGGCCAGGGAATTGCTCATCCCCGACGCTTTGGACTTGCTTCGCACCTGGGACTTTTCCTTGATGCGCCCACAATAGGTTGTGCCAAATCTATTCTATGTGGCAAACACGAATCCGTGAGGGAAGAAGTTGGCTCATATGCTGAGCTTATTGATGATGGTGAGACCATCGGAGCTGCTTTGAGAACCAAAATAGGTATAAAACCGATATATATTTCTATTGGTCATAAAATTGACCTTGCCTCGGCTTTATACTGGACCGGGA
>MNYE01000118.1:4169-4853 GCA_001873005.1 Dehalococcoidia bacterium CG2_30_46_9 | reverse complement strand
TTATCTCATATCCATAGGGCATGTCTTTCCTCCTTCACGAATTAAATATTATCATACGGGCAAGAATTACCATGTGACCAGTAAAATCACCCGCTGTCACAAATATATGCTATGATATGCTAAATCAAAAATATCTGAAAGGAACCGCGAAAAAGTTGCCGGTGTTGTTTGATGCTTACCTTGATATTGAGAGCACAGGTTTGTGTGTCTTTTACGACGAAATAACTGTTATTGGTATCTGCTTGGTTAATGGCGCTGGAAACAAACTAATTCAACTTGTTGGCGGTGATGTAACCAGGCTTAACCTGCTCAGAACATTACGCGGCGTGGGTACAATTTATACCTACAACGGCAGTCGTTTTGACTTTCCCTTTATCAATTCCCGTCTGGGGGTAAATCTGGAAAGGCAATATCATCATCACGACCTAATGTATGACTGCTGGAGAAATAATTTATACGGTGGCTTCAAGGCAGTGGAGCGGCAATTAGACATTCCTCGAAGGCTACAGGGTATTGGTGGAGCCGATGCGGTAATATTGTGGTGGAGATACCAGATTGACCATGATAGAAAGGCACTGGATTTGCTGCTGGAATACAATAAAGAAGATGTAGTCAATCTGAAAGCACTGAGGGAAAAGCTAGAAAGGTTCCGGAGTGGACCCCGTTGAGGGTGGCTTGTGGAGA
>MNYE01000118.1:0-4139 GCA_001873005.1 Dehalococcoidia bacterium CG2_30_46_9 | reverse complement strand
GAAGCCACAGTTAATCGCCATAGATGGTCCTGTAGCGGTGGGTAAGAGCAGTGCAGGTTCGTTGCTAGCGAAGGGATTGGGCTATGTTTTCTTTGATACCGGCACAATGTATCGGGCATTTACCTGGAAAACACTCAAATCGGGGAGTTCCCTGGAGGATGAAACTAAGCTTTGCCATCTTGTTTCTACTACTACGTTTGATTTCGTGACATCTAAGGAAGGATACCTCTCTGTCCTTATTGACGGTGAAGATGTTTCTCAGGAATTGCTTTCCTCTAGAGTAGAGAGAAGTGTTTCCCTGGTATCAAGAATAGCTGGAGTGCGTCACATCATGGTAGTCGAGCAGCGAAAATTAGCCCAACGAGGGAAAGTGGTAATGGCAGGTAGGGATATTGGCACAGTGGTTTTACCCTGGGCAGAATTAAAGATTTTTCTCACTGCTTCCACAGAGGAGAGAGCCAGGCGCCGCTATAAGGAACTCCTGGAACGGGGAGAGAATACCAGCTTAGAAACCGTTCTTGCCGATTTAAAGAACCGAGACGAAACTGATATCAATCGAGCTATTTCGCCACTCAAACCAGCTGACGATGCCGTGATTATCGATACCGAAAACTTTACCTTGGAGCAGATTGTGGATAAAGTATATGCTTTAGTTACTGAGCTCGAGTTTCGCTCAGGGTAGAGATTCTTCCCCTGAATCTAGTTCAGGGCTGCCCTGAGCGCTACGAGATTCTTCGTGGAGTTTACCCTGAAGTTTCGCTCAGGGCTCAGAATGACAGGAAGCGAAGGGGCTCAGAATGGCGCCGGAGAAGCAATAAATCAGTGACTCTATCTCAAAAACTTGTTTTAGCTATAATTAGACTCCTTTGTAAAATTTTTCTTTCCTGGGAAGTTAAAGGAAAGGAAAATTTATCCTTAAGCGGTCCATTTATTGTAACAGCCAACCATGTTCATCTATTAGACCCGATATTGCTGGCAGTCAGCTTTCCGCGATGGATCAACTTCATGGGAAAAGAAGAACTTTTCCGTTCCCCCTTCTTGAGACTTATCATCCGTTGGAGTGGAACTTTCTCGGCGCACCGTCAAGGTACAATCAAAGAGAAACAGAAGGTACTTAGGCAGGCCAAAGATATACTGGATAGAGGGCTAATTCTAGGCATGTTCCCGGAAGGCAGTCGAAGTCGTGATGGCAAACTCAGGATGGGCAAACCAGGCTCCGCGGTTATAGCCTCGCAATCAAGCATCTTCATTCTTCCTGTAGGTATTGTTGGTACAGATAAAATCAAGGGCATGAGCTGGCTATGGAAGCGTCCTAGCATAGTTATCAATGTGGGTGAACCCTTCAAGCTTCCTCCGATTGGAGGTAAACTTAACAGATCTCAAAGGAAATCATTGACTGACTTAATGATGAGGAGGATTGCGATTCTTTTGCCACCAGAAAGTCGCGGCGTCTACTTAAACAATAAGGCAAATGGAAATTGATAAGGCTGAGGAAATTGGCTTATGTTTTGGTGTGAGACGAGCTGTAAAGCTACTAGAAGAGGCAGCCAGTAAATACGGAGAGATAGAAACTCTGGGACCGGTAGCCCATAATCAACAACTTGTGGAGAGATTGATTAAGGCAGGAGTAAAACCGGCAAGGCATCTTAACCAAGTTCAAAGCAAAATCCTGGCTGTCACCACCCATGGCACAAGCCCCAAGGTGTTATCTGAAATCAAAACTCGCCACATTCATATTATTGATACCACTTGCCCTATAGTTCGTAAAGCACAAAATACAGCTAAGGAGTTAGCTGAAGCTGGTTTTGATGTCATTATCTTTGGTGAAGCAGAACACTCAGAAGTTCAAGGGTTGCTTGGTTGGGCAAAAGGTAATGGCATAGCTACTCTAGATGCGAAACAAATTGGCACACTCCTGAAACAGGTTCAGGATAAGAAGCCATACCATTTAGGCATTATTTCCCAAACCACTCAACTACAGCCGGCATTGGCGGAATTTGTGGGACAGGTAGCTACTTTTGCTGCCAAATCCAAGGAGATTCGATTTATCAATACTTTATGTGGAATAGTGCAAAGGCGACAGGAGGCTGCGGTAAAATTGGCTAAGAGAAATCAGATTATGGTAGTAATAGGGGGACATAATAGTGCTAATACCAGGCGACTTGCTGAAGCTTGTTCACGCATAGTAGAAACCCATTTGGTAGAAACGGCAAATGAGGTTGATAGTAATTGGTTTGCTGGCAAGCCACATGTTGGCATTACTGCCGGTACATCCACCCCAAACGAAATCATAGACGAAATCGTCACCAAACTGAAGTCTCTATGACCATTCTAGCCAAGCTGATCACTAAGTTTCCTGCCACCGAGAAGGTGTAAGTGGAGATGAGGTACCACTTGTCCTCCCTCACAGCCACAGTTTATCGTCAGGCGGTAGCCGGTTCTCGCTATATCTTCCTGTTCAGCCAACTTCTTAGCCAACATGATAAGTCTACCCATGAGTTCCTGCTCTTTCTCGGTAAGTTTTGTAACCGAGGCAATGTGGACTCTGGGTATAATGATTACATGCTTAGGTGTCTGAGGATGGATGTCTCTAAAAGCGAAAAAATCTTTATCCTGATAAACTACCTCGCTGGGAATGTCACCGGCAGCAAGACGACAAAAAAGACATCTTTCTGTCATGACTTGACCTTTTTAGTCAATCACACCTTCTTTTCTTAAAGATTCAATCTCTTCCTGGTTAAGCCCTAACCCTTGTAATATTTCGTCAGTATGCTCACCAAGAAGAGGGGATAAACTCCTTACCTTTCCCGGAGTGTCTGACAATTTTGGTGTTATGCCTACTTGCTTAATCTTACCCAAAGTGGGATGCTCTACTTCTATCACCATCTGCCGGTGAAGCACTTGCGGGTCACTAAATACCTCATCTAAGGTATAGACTTTGCCTGCGGTTATGTCGTTTTGAACCAACAATTCAAACCATTCATCTCTTGTTTTTGTCAGGAAGGTTTGCTTTAAGAAAGAATGTATTTCTTCCCATTTCGTATCCTCTGGTTTTTGCACAAAATGCTCGGAAGAAAAATGGTAAGAGATATAATCTTCCCTCCCCAAAAGTCGGCACAGATTTTCCCAGAAATGCTCCTCAATACAACCAAGAGTAATATATTTGCCATCTTTAGTTTGGTATACACCGTAATAAGGATAAGCACCGTGAAGTGCTGTTTCACCTCTCTTCGGGATTATGCCATCCAGGAAATAACTGGTAGTGAAGAAAGTCATAAGTGATATAGCTCCATCCATATAAGCTACATCTACATATTGCCCCTTGCCTGTCTTGTTTCTGGCTAGCAAAGCTGTTAAAATACCTATAACTCCATGTAAAGAGGCACCAGCGAAGTCAGCCACCAAATTCAAAGGAATAACCGGAGGTCCTTCGGGAGGACCAATTAAGCCGAGAGCGCCAGCAAAGGAGATGTAATTGATATCGTGGCCGGGAAAGGTGCGATATGGTCCATCCTGACCATAGCCACTAAGTGAGCAATAGACAATCTTTGAGTTTAATTTTTTAATAGTGTCGTAATCTATTCCTAAGCGTTGGGCCACTCCAGGTCTAAAACCCTCAACAATAACATCTGCCTGCTGGGCAAGACGATAGAATATCTCACGCCCCCTTTCTGCCTTGAGGTTAAGCACTATGCTTTTCTTATTGCGATTAAGAGCAAAATAGGCCGCTTGCTTTCTATTCTCTTCTCCCTTGGGTGAAATGGATGACCCAACAAATTCCGCAGGTCCAGGTGCCTCAATTTTGAGTACCTCGGCTCCCAGATCGCCTAAGATCATGGTACAAAATGTACCTGGAGCTACCCGAGTTAATTCCAAAATCCTGACTCCTTCTAAAGCTAACATATTTTCCCTCCTGAAGTGATTTCGACTATTTTACCTTGTCAATTTGATAATTGTCTAGGAAACTCTATTCTAATGTCAAGACTCCGATTTAAATCATCTAAAATGTAGTCTCTTCCAATACAAGATGAGCCTGAGAAGATGAGGCAACTCGTTTATGATTGGGACATGCAACTGATCATGAACGACAAACAATTACAGACGATAGAACAAGTTAAACAATTTCTAGAGGGGAGTGA
>MNYE01000067.1 GCA_001873005.1 Dehalococcoidia bacterium CG2_30_46_9 | reverse complement strand
TTCATAAATTTCTTAAAACCCTTCTGTTTTTGTCTTAATTCCAAGCTCTCTCTCCCTTGACCTTCATCGCTTGAAAACACCATTTTGAATCCACAAGAAGGGCAAGGTTCTTGATTTGATTTCAACTCCCTCTTGCAATTTTGGCAAAAATATTTTGCTGAATTCATTTTAACCTCCACTTTTTACCCCCGCTTATTTCCTCCAACATTATTCATAGTCTTCCGCATAAGTTCGTATAATTCCTCTCCCATCGATGGGAGAGGATTAGGTGAGGGTGAGTTCCCCCTCCCTCTAACTCCCTCCCGCGAGGGGAGGGAGGATTATAAGGAATTTTGCGGTTAACTATATTAAGGGAAGTTTGAAGGGGCTTTGCTCCTCTGACACCTTGAGCAGTCTTTGGGCGTTAGCCCCCAAGATATTACTTTTATCTTCTTCAGAAAGCTCCGAAGATTGGATTTGAGAGATTATTCTATCCTGGGAAATAAGAGGGTAATCACTGCCAAAGAGTATTTTATCGCTACCAATAATGTCGCTAACAATATTGAAAATTTGAGCTTGGTAAAGGAAAATGGTTGCTGCAGTATCAAAGAAGACATTGGTTAAAACATCAGCCACCTCGGGCATCAGGGCATAGAAAGGTAATCCTCCACCCCAATGGGCACAAACCAGCTTCAGTTCAGGGAATTCCTTCAAAAAAGAGTAAATGATATCTGGAGTAATCCTACCCTTACCTATGTATTTATGTCCCACAGGTTCAGAGGAGTGAGTAAGAAGGATCATACCATGCCTTATGGCTACATCAACGAGAGGTTTCATTAAAGTCTTGTTCCTAAGGTCAAAGCCCTGAACATCCGACCTCATTTCTCCAATTCCTCTTGCTCCAGCCCGAGCACAGCGTTCCAATTCAGCCAGGGCAGCATCCCCAGCTTTTGGTTGAACACCACAGAACCCCACAAGTCGTTTGGGGTAACTTGATATAGATTCTAAAATGTAATCGTTGGTTTCCACACAAAACTCATGACTTACCCAGCCGATGTTCAAGACCACGGCGCAATCTATCTCGGCTTCATCCATACTGGCAATAAGTTCTTCAGCAGTTGCTAGCCTGGCTTTAGGGCTAGAATAGAGCAAGGCAAAACAAGGGTCGCGCTTGATATACTCATCACGTCTTTCCTTTACCCAGGGAGGGAATATATGGGTATGGAAATCTATAATCACTTAAGGCATTATACCCTGAATCAAGTTTCAGGGCTAATTCCTTCAATATAAAACTACAGGCAAATTCTAACAAATATCAAAAATCAAAGATAAAAAATCAAAATTACAATTCTCTTTGAAATGCAAAATGGCAGAGCAAAGGTTAAAAAATTTGCATTTTGAGTTGTCATTTTGACCTTTGATTTTTAATTTTCTGTATCGTTCAGGATTTAGTGCTTAGGATTTAATCGTTGGACATAAGAGGCTATCTTAATTTACAATACTAACTCACAGAGAAAATGGAAAATACAGAGCTCAAGGAAATGGCTAATAAGTTACGACGCCATGTGATTATCATGACAGCTACAGCAGGCAGCGGACACCCCGGCGGTTCTTTATCTGCGGCTGATATCATAACCGCGCTTTACTTTAAAGTTATGCGCCATAACCCGGGGAATCCCCAGTGGCAAGACCGCGACCGGTTTATATTAAGCAAAGGACATGCCGCCCCGGTGCTATATGCGGCACTGGCGGAAAGCGGTTACTTTCCCATAGAAGAACTGAGAACATTAAGAAAATTAGATAGTCGCCTTCAAGGGCACACGGATAGAAACCTTACTCCGGGAGTGGAAATGTCAGCGGGCTCTCTAGGTATGGGTTTATCCTTTGCTATCGGCGTTGCTCTAGCGGCAAGGTTGAATGCAAAGGATTACTGGACATATGTTCTCCTTGGCGATGGGGAATGCCAGGAGGGACAAACCTGGGAGGCAGCCCTATCAGCAGCCCATTTTAGATTAGACAACTTAACAGCAATTGTAGACCGTAATAGGATACAACTCACTGGCTGGACACGAGATATAATGAACCTTGAGCCTTTAAGTTTAAAGTGGCAAGCATTTGGCTGGCATGTTATTGAGATAAACGGACACGATTTTAATCAAATCCTTACCGCCCTGGAAGAAGCTAGAAAGATAAAGAGTCAACCTACAGTTGTCATTGCGCACACTATTAAAGGTAAAGGGGTCAGCTTCATGGAAAATAATCCTGCTTTTCATGGTAAAGCACCAACCCTAGAAGAAGCCGAAAGAGCACTGAAAGAGCTTGAAAGGAGAGAATTAAGGTGAGTGAACTCATGATTGAAGCATCCACCCGGGAAACTTACGGCAAGACTCTAGTAGAGTTGGGTAAAGAAAATAAAGATATCATTGTCCTAGATGCTGATTTGTCGCCTTCAACGATGACTCGCCTCTTTGCCAGGGAGTTTCCTGACCATTTCTTTGATTGCGGCCTGGAAGAGCAAAATATGATAGGCATAGCTGCTGGATTAGCTGCCTCGGGAAAGACCGTTTTTGCCAGCACTTTTGCCGTCTTCGCCGCCTGTCGCTGCTTTGATCAGGTAAGGATGTGCCTCTCCCAGCCGAAGCTAAATGTTAAAATTGTTGCTACTCATGGTGGTATCACCGCTGGCGAAGATGGCACCTCCCACCAGGCAATTGAGGATTTAGCTTTATATTGTTCATTCCCTGGTTTCACTGTTATTGTCCCGGCTGACGCCATAGAGGCTGCTGAAGCAATAAAGGTAGCTGCAAATACCTATGGGCCTTTCTATATCAGACTAAGCCGTCCCAAAACGCCACTCGTTTACTCAGAGGGCTATCACTTTACATTGGGCAAGGCAGTGACCATGAGAGAAGGCAAAGATATTACCATCATAGCTATGGGCATCATGGTGGCTAAGGCTATGGAAGCATCTCTTCCTTTGGCAAGGCAGGGAATAGGCTGTCGTATAATTAACATGCCTACTCTCAAGCCACTGGATGAAGAAGCCATCGTCAGGGCAGCTTCAGAGACAGGCGCCATTGTTGTCGCTGAAGAACATCTGGCGCATGGTGGTTTGGGTAGCCGGGTTGCACAGGTGATAGCCAAGGAAAAACCAGTGCCAATGGAATTTGTTAACCTCAAAGATAGATATGCCCTGTCAGGCAAAGCCGAAGAACTCCTTGAAAGATACGGCCTGACTGCCAAAGCTATTGAGGAGGCGGTAAGGTCAGTGATCCAGAAAAAGTAAGAACTCTGCTAGCCCTGAACTTGTTTCAGGGTAACATTTGATGGCACATCGTATGGGATCTGGTTTATCTCCCTTTTAGTGTCTGCTGATACCTCCCTGACTTTACCGTTGAGGCTATTTATAGTTAACCGCGTAAATCGTTGCACAAATTCCCCCCTGTCATTGCGAGCGAAGCGTGGCAATCTACGCCATCCTACTTTGAGATTGCTTCGTCGCTATGCTCCTCGCAATGACATAATGCAGTTATTTTTGCAGAACACTATAAGACTAAAATGCCAACTGCTAGATTTTCTTCTCTATGTACCGCTGGAATTAAAGTATTATGGCGAAGGTAACCACAGAACAATGAGCCAGGAGATACCTCACGAATATGTAGCTACGAAATTGCCTTAGGGCTCGTTGCCACCGCCTCTATCTTTTAGCCACTTTTCAATTTCACCCACAACGTTTGGTTTTTGAGTAAGGCTTTCCAAGAGCTCGTAAATTTCACCGAATCTTTCTACCACCTCACTAGCTGATGAATGAGTTGCTAGAGAAGCCATTGTAAGTTGACTCGCCATAAGCATAAGATTAAGCCTCTGTGATTGCTTTGCCTGCTCTTCCTGGGACTCACGTACATGGTTGAGAACGCAAGTCATCACCTCTTCCTGAGTCAAGTAATCTTTACCACAAAAAGGACACTTCATCTTTAGCAGACCTGATAAATTTGGTTCTAATTTTAGCTTTTGTTTTAACCTAAATCAACTTATCTCGTTTCCAAGGGTTGCCTTCAAAATCATAGAAGACATAACTCTCGCTTGGGTATCAAGTGTTAAAAGTGGATAAGTGCTTGATCCTCTTAAGCATGTTCGGGTGAGTGGTGAAAAGCTCCATTAGTTTGTCGGCAGTACCCAACCGCACCTTTTTTTGGCGCAAGTCCATAAGTTCATCGTAGTCAATGGTGCCACTCATGTCCTTATCAATCTGAGATAGTTCTTTAATCTCGTACCAGGCTCGAGACGGGTCATTAAGGAAGAGAGCTTTGATTCCCTCTACTCGCTTTAGTTCCTCACTTCCCTTGCGACGGGCACTTCCATAAACGAGCTTATAAAGTGCTGACGCCAGGTAATGCGGCTTATTACCCAGTTCAACGCTTCCCTGATCAGCATAATATTCCCGTATCCTGGAGCCGTAAAGCACCAGGAGATTGGTAATGAAATAGAGGACAAAAGCACCGAGACCAATCAATGCTGCCACACCACCCCCTTGTCGCCGCCCGCCAAGAGCTCCTCCCCACATCATGCTCAAAGCAATCCAGTATAGTACCAATGGGATAGCCGAAAGCAAAGTAATAATTACCATGTCACGGTGCTTGACGTGAGCCATCTCATGTCCCAAAACCGCCTTAAGTTCATCTCTACTTAGTAGATTCAGGATACCACGAGTAACACAAACCCGTCCATCTCGCTGTGTCCGACCAAAAGCAAAGGCATTGGGTATATTTAGCTCGGAGATGCCAACTTTAGGCTTGGGGAGATGGGCGCTCTCGGCAAGTTCAGCTACCATTTTGTGTAACTCT
>MNYE01000025.1:4847-6266 GCA_001873005.1 Dehalococcoidia bacterium CG2_30_46_9 | reverse complement strand
AGTTGCCTGATTTATCAGGCGGGAAAGCCCAATAAATTGGGCAACTACTCACGGTGACATAAGGATAGCTGTGTAGTTACTTAAACGTTAGTAACTACTCACCAATATTGTCATGCTGAACTTGATTCAGCATCTCTGCCCTGAAACAAGTTCAGGGTGAGATTCCGAAACAAGTTCGGAATGACATTAGTACGGCTGTGTAGTTACATGTAGTTTAATCCTGAACTTAATTCAGGATAGCTTTAATTGAAGGGAAGACTAATTCTTCGTCTTTTCTTAGCTCAATAATGCGGTCACGGATCATGGCAGCTTTTTCGAATTCCAGATTCTTGGCGGCTTTCTTCATCTCTGTTTCAAGCTCTTTTATAAGGCGAGCAATTTCTTCTGGGGAAACTGGAGATTGCTTCCCGGCTTTGCCACTCGCAATGACATAAGCAGCTCTGTGCTCAGCCACTGCTTGAATTCGCTCAGTGATATCTTTGATGGCTTTTTTTATTCCCTGAGGGGTTATACCATGCTCTTTGTTGTAAGCTTCCTGGACCTTTCGTCGGCGAGAAGTTTCCTCTATGGCTTCCTGCATAGATTTGGTGATGGTATCAGCATACATTATGACATGACCATTCACGTGTCTGGTAGCACGCCCCATTGTTTGTATAAGAGCTTCGGTTGACCTGAGAAAGCCCTCTTTATCAGCATCTAATATGGCTACCAGGCTAACCTCAGGTAAATCCAAACCCTCACGAAGGAGATTAATGCCGACAACTACATCGTAAACGCCGAGGCGGAGGTCACGCAGTATTTCTACCCTTTCCAGCGTTTCCACTTCCGAATGAAGATAATGAGTCTTTATCTCCATTTCCCGGAGGTAGTCACTTAATTCTTCAGCCATCCTCTTGGTTAAAGTGGTTACTAAACAGCGCTCGCCTCTCTCCACCCTTGTTTTTATCTGATAAATAAGGTCGTCAATTTGTCCTTTTGTTGGCTTTATTTCTATCGTAGGCTCCAGTAATCCCGTAGGCCTGACTAACTGCTCAGCTATTTGTTGGCTATGCTCATATTCGTATAGCTTTGGCGTAGCTGAGACATAGATAACCTGGTTGACACGCTCCTGAAATTCCTCAAAATTGAGGGGACGATTGTCCAAAGCTGAAGGAAGACGAAAACCATAATCAACTAATGTTTGCTTTCGAGCAATATCGCCATGATACATGCCTCTTATCTGAGGCAAGGTCATGTGCGATTCATCAATAAACATTAAGTAATCAGGAGGAAAATAGTTGAGCAAAGTCCAGGGCGTGCTTCCCGGGTTACGTCGCTGTAAATGCCGCGAGTAATTCTCCACTCCGGTGCAGTAACCTACCTCTTGAAGCATTTCAATATCGTAATTGGTCCGTGCTTCAAGCCTTTGAGCTTCCAGAA
>MNYE01000025.1:0-4814 GCA_001873005.1 Dehalococcoidia bacterium CG2_30_46_9 | reverse complement strand
GCTCTTTTTTGATATCTTCAATTGCTGCCATCAGCTTATCGTAAGAGGTGACGAAGTGTTTAGCAGGATAAATATCTACCTGGTCACGGTGAGAAAGCAATTCACCGGTAAGAGGGTCAACCTCTGTGATTCGGTCAATCTCATCCCCCCAGAATTCTACTCTCAGAACTATCTCCTCATAGGCAGGCATAATTTCCAGCGTATCCCCACGGATACGGAATTTTCCTCGAGTAATCTCAAAATCGTTTCTCTCATATTGCATATCCACCAGGTGACGAACCAGACTATCTCGTCTAAATTTACCGTTCCTTTTCAGCGTTACGGCAAAGCTATGATACTCCTCAGGCGCCCCCAAGCTATAGATGCAAGAAACCGAAGCCACTATGACTATATCCCGGCGCTCGAAAAGAGCTTTGGTAGCAGCATGACGTAGCTTGTCAATCTCCTCATTTATCTCTGTCTCCTTCTCAATATAAGTGTCGGTGCTGGGGACATAAGCCTCTGGCTGGTAATAATCATAATAACTGACAAAATATTCTACGGCGCTTTCAGGAAAGAATTCTTTGAACTCTGTGGCTAGCTGAGCGGCTAAGGTCTTGTTGTGAGAGAGAACAAGTGTAGGTCTTTGTACTCTCTCAATAACATTAGCCATGGTGAAAGTCTTACCGCTGCCAGTAACGCCCACCAATGTCTGCTCGCGATGCCCCTTCCCCACCCCTTGGACTAACTTCTCTACTGCCTGGGGCTGGTCACCGGTAAGACGGAAATCAGAAGCAAGTTTGAACTGAGACATGAAAATTTACCTACTCTATTATAGGCAGCAGCCAGTATACCTAACCCAGCACAACTTGCATAATAGGGATAAACCGGAGTAGGTAAAACCAAAACTATCCCTTGCCAGGAGCCTCACTTGCTAAATATTCCTGTTGTTGTTCAAGAAGTATCAACTGCGCTTTGATATTCCTTTTTTCATACTTTCTCAGCCTCAGTTTATACTTCGCCTCAATTTTGCCTTCCTTTAATCTATCAAGAATCATCTTATGATATTTCTCATCAATTTCAGCGGAGATGTAATGTCTTTTTAGAATTTTGCACACTTCAACTTCAGAGCCGCTACCACCAAAAAGAATCAGAACGATGTCGCCTGGCAACGTACAAGATCTTATTAACATCTCGGAAAGTTTTTGGGGAATTTGGCAGGCGTGAAACGTTTTCTCCTTGCTTACATTTTTGACCAAATCAAAGTAGAGCCAATCATAGGGCATTCTTCCCTTTGAACCATTCGCCAGGTTTCTTAAAATCCGCCTATCTGTCGGATTTTTGTAGGGAACCGCTACATTATCCTTGTAAAACTTGCTATCTTTTGATTTTCGGCAATGCAGGATGCTTCTATGAGCGGTGGTAAAGCGATTAGGAGTGTGTCCTACATTAGTATTATATACCCAGACGTAGTCTGAAACTCCGTAGCACACTTTATCCAAATAATTTACCCTTAGATAGGCATTTTGCCTTGGGTAATTTATCAGGAACATGTTCCCTGTATCTTTTAAAACTCTCAGAGACTCTTTCGCTAATTCTACATACCACTCAATATACTCATCAAAGGTTTTGGTATAAGATTTGTCTCCATACTTTACCCCAACATTATAGTCAGGGTCACCATAAACCACATCAACACTCTTATCAGACAATTGTTTCAAAAGGTCCATTACATCTCCTAAGAAGACTGTATTCAAATATTCCTCGATATTGTTTTTGGTGTTCATCTATACTTCTTTCAACGCATTATATAACATTGCTCGTCCTTGGTAATTCCAATAAACGATGTCTTCCATAATAAACATCCATTTCACCACTTTCAAAATGATTTCAACGTTCGCACCTGATTGAAACGAGGTTCCCAAACTAGGATAAATTTTTAATAATTGGTCAACATCATTCTCTGAACAATCATATATCGCAATGAGAGCCTGCAATAGAGCACCAAATTTTTGTGGGTTTTCCTGTTTCTTATTATGAAAATCCAATATAATTTCTTTGTGTGTTCCTCTGCCGAGTCCCAATTCCTCCGACACCTCGACCTTAAAATCAAAGTTCCATTTACCTCTTAAACCTCCTGGCCTAGAGATAAAAAGTTGCTTATTGATTGATGATAAATTCTCCACGGGATAACGAAATTTTACTCCCTTTCCTCTTTGCTGGCTCTCAGTGTCAATAAATGTGTTTACAATTTTTCTCACTATTTCATGACGAGGTAAAGAACCTTTAATTTCAATGACTTCTCCTGTGATAACGCTTTGCTCGTTTTTCTTCATGCTTTTATTTCCTTCTTGAGTCAAGCTGTATTTTGCTTGGACTCACCGCGCTGCCAGTTGTTGCAGCGCCATTCTAATCTTGTCTTCTAAACTTAACTCGGAGGAACTGGGAAGGCTTGAGACTGCTTGCGTAGCCTCCCTCAAAGAATAGCCTAGACCGGTCAGGGCGGCAATTACATCGCTAGCTCCTTGAGCCAGAGATACAGTTACCCATTCTCCCTCCTGTTCCAGCTTGCCTTTAAGTTCTATAACAATACGATTGGCTATCTTTTTGCCCACGCCGGGCACCTGATCTATAAGGTCAACATTGCCACTGAGGATAGCCGTAGCCAGTTGTTCAACACTCAAGCTGGAAAGTAGTGCCAGAGCTATCTTGGCACCAACCCCCGAGACAGAGATGAACCTCTTGAATAAAGTTAGTTCCTGGCTGGAGGCAAAACCATAGAGAGAGATGCTGTCCTCTTTTACATGGAGATAGGTATGAAGAAAGACTTTATCATTGATAGCTCCCAGTTGGCTTAAAGTTGAGCCAGGAACATATATCTGAAAGCCAATCCCACTTACGCTAACGATAATAGAATCAACACCTCGATATAGGAGTATCCCCTCTAAAGTGGCAATCATATTAAGCCCTGTCAGCTAACGAGTTTTGAAGAAATATTGAATTCAAAGCGGCGCTGCTGAAGATGACAGATGGCTGTAGCCAGAGCATCGGCAGCATCGCTGGGCTGAGGTGGCTGAGGAAGTCCAAGTTGAATTCTTATCATTTCCTGTACCTGTTGTTTATCACTTCCACCGTAACTGGTTGTCTGCTGTTTTATCTCAGCCGGTGAGTAACGATAAACAGGTAATCCCTGGTTAATTGCCGCCAGCATAGCTACAGCTTGCGCCCTGCCAATAGCCAACGCTGAACGGATGTTACACCCGACAAATGGTTCCTCAATAGCCACTTCAGCAGGTTGATATTCAGCAATAACTTGACTTAATTCACGGTATAAGAAGTGTAGCCTTGTCTCAATTGGTTTTTTTGAGGAGAGGGTCAACACTCCGCAACACACCATACGAATCTGGTCTTCGCCATCCACTATGCCATAGCCTAGTCTCACAGTCCCGGGGTCAATGCCGAGCACGCGCACTTCGTCTCCTTTGAAGAAATTCTAATTTCAAATGTTTAGGATTTAGAGCTTAGTCCTGAACTTGATTCAGGATCGCATTTTCCCAGGTTATGTCTCATGGCGCAGTTTTTCTAAAGTAGCTTCAGAGAAATCAATATTGGAAAAGACATGTTGTACATCATCCATTTCTTCAAGTTGGTCAAGAAAACCTAAGGTCTGCACTGTCTTGTCTTCATCGAGCAAAATTGTTGTTTTGGGCACCAGGGAGAGTTCTGCTGAGAGCACAGGTCTATTTGCCCCAATAGCTTGCCTTACTTTCTCCAAATCTTGCGGCTGAGTATATATCTCAATATAGCCCTTTCCTGTCCTGACATCCTCGGCACCAGCATCAATAGCCTGCAAGGCTATTTTTTCGGCATCTGAGCTGTCACTTTCCACGATAATTACACCTCTATTTTCGAATAGCCATGAGACACAGCCATCCTCACCTAAATTACCACCGTGGCGTGTGAAATGGCGACGTATATCTTGAATAGTGCGGTTGCGGTTGTCGCTTAGTGCCTGTACTAAGACTGCCACCCCGTTAGGTCCGTAGCCTTCCAACCTTATTTCGGCTAAGTCAGATGCCCCAATCTCACCACTACCACGTTTTATAGCTCGCTCAATATTCTCCGAGGGCATGCTATTATCACGAGCTTTCTGCACCGCTAGCTTTAACCGGAAATTATTCTCGGGATTAGCTCCACCTTCTCTGCCCGCCACTATAATTTCCCGAGTAAGCTTGGTGAATAACTGACCACGCCGAGCATCGGTAATTCCCTTTTGCCGCTTAATTTGTGACCACTTAGAATGTCCTGACATTTTGCCTCCGTATCCATTTTAACACTGCAAACACTGGAGGTAAAGCATCAAAGTAAACACTCTCAAAGTATCTTACGTACTTCCCAAACCTAAGTTTCAGTCCCGCTAAGAGGATTAGCGCTTCAGACACTCGGCTTTGGTTTTAGCTAGGCTTTGCGAGCGGGTCTAATTTTTCTACCGCTTTTTGGTTGAAAAATATTCCTTTGTTAAGGTGTTGAATAGCGAGAGGGTCACACAGCGAAGTAAAGCTGGCTCTTCGTTCACTAGTTAGGAATGAACGCCCGATAAATCAACCTCCAGTGCATGGTTTTTAAGAGAGCTGACATTAAGAATGGAGAACCCAATGACACGACCATCCATATCAACCTTTTCCATCACTTGATCTGCGGCTGTTTCACGGAAATAACCTGCCTTTTGTTCAAAAATCACCTCAAGGAAGTCACTTTCCGGATCATACCAAACTTTCACTTTTTCCATATAACCTCCCCTTTTTTGATCCTATCCGCAAAGTATGCCGTGACGA
>MNYE01000077.1:3798-4996 GCA_001873005.1 Dehalococcoidia bacterium CG2_30_46_9 | reverse complement strand
GAAGTAGGTCTTGTCTGCTAAAACTTTCCGCTAGTGAAACAAATATAGGTGGCGAAGGGAAAGAGGTATCGGGAGTCGCTCTAATTCAAGTACCCAGGTATCCTACCTACTATTATGGGGATATACTCCAAGTAACCGGGAAGCTGGAGACACCACTCCCATTTGATGACTTCGACTATAAAAACTATCTGGCTCGGCAGGGAATTTATTCTGTCATTTATTATCCCAAGATAGAAATCCTCGATAGAGGCAAAGGTTTCCCGCCTCTGCAATGGCTCTATTCTTTTCGGGAGCGGCTTTCTGCCTCTTTAGCCAGAGCCTTGCCCGAGCCGCAAGGAGCACTGGCTCAGGCTATTTTACTCGGTATAAGAGGCAACATACCTGATTCCCTTAATCAGACTTTCTCAAGGACAGGAACGGCGCACATTCTAGCGATTTCTGGCTTGCACATCAGCATCATTATTGGCATGCTCCTCAGTCTGGGTATCTTGGTTTTCGGTCACAAGAATTCTCTGTATGTCTGGCTCGCCCTCATAGCCATCTGGCTTTATGCCTTACTTACCGGGATGCGTCCACCGGTAATTCGAGGGGCAATAATGGGGAGCTTGTTTTTGATGGCAGAATTTCTAGGACGACAGCGCAGTGCTTTCACTGCCTTAGCTTTTGCCGCCGCCATAATGGTGGGAATCCAGCCTCAGATCTTATGGGATGTCTCCTTCCAGCTTAGCTTTTTGGCTATGGCGGGGCTTGTTTTGTTTTACCCCTACTTTCAAGCCTGGGGGAGGAGAGGGATTAGTATTATGTTTGGAGATAGGGAAGCAACTGTAGTTGTGGCAAATATTGTTGTTGACGGTTTTGCTGTGAGCCTGGCAGCTATTGTGGCAGTCTGGCCCCTTATTGCTTACAACTTCAGCATTGTCTCTTTAGTCGCCTTGCCAGCAACATTCTTCTCCGTCCCCGCTTTACCAGCTATCATCGTCACTTCGGCACTGGTTGCCTTTGCCGGGATTCTTGCTTCCATTATAGCTCAGTTCTTAGGATGGCTCGCCTGGCTCTTCCTCAACTATTTGCTTCTCGTAGTCCGAGGCTTTAATGCTGTGCCTTACCACTCCCTTGAGGTGAACAATATTCATCCCTGGCAGGTATGGGAATATTATATTGTGCTTGCTATAGCTGTGGGACTTATTAGCCAGAGAAA
>MNYE01000077.1:0-3785 GCA_001873005.1 Dehalococcoidia bacterium CG2_30_46_9 | reverse complement strand
TTTTTTTCTAGATTAGCCTCAAGAGTGAAGGAAATGCCTTGGCCACGTTTTCCTAAGAAATGGCTCATTCCTCCTCTCCTGCTAATGGCTATCCTGGTCTGGTCGGTGGTTCTTACCCTGCCCGATGATAAGCTTCATGTAAGCTTTCTTGATGTAGGGCAGGGAGATGCCATCTTGATTCAAACCCCCAACCACCAGAATATTATTATTGACGGTGGCCCTGACCCACAAAAGTTAAATCTGGAGCTAAGCAAGAAACTCCCCTTCTGGGATAGGACGATAGACCTCATGGTATCCACCCAGCCTCAAGCTGACCATATCACCGGTTTGGTAGAGGTGCTTAAGCGCTATGAAGTGAAGAGGGTGCTTGAGCCCGGAGTGCCTTATGAGTCCCCGCTTTATCAGGAATGGCTTAAACTTGTTAAAGAAAAACAGAGCAGATATGAGATAGCTAGGGCAGGGCAGGAGATTATTTTGGGCAGCGGAATTAAGATGGAAGTGCTTAACCCACCGCCAAAGCTTTTTCAAGGAACCAGCAGCGACGTGGACAACAATGGGATAGTGCTAAAGCTGACCTGGAACAAAGTTAGTTTTCTCTTTACTGCTGACATCAGGGAAGAGGCGGAGTTTAAGCTTATTGGACAGCGAGCTAACTTGAGAAGCACTGTGCTAAAAGTAGCCCATCATGGCAGCAAGACATCAACGACGCCACAATTCCTGGCAGTAGTTGACCCTGAAGTAGCTGTGATTTCAGTCGGTGCTGAGAATAAATTTGGCCACCCCAGTCCCGAAGTAATGGGAAGGTTAAATAATAGACTAGGCAAGGATAAAGTTTATCGAACAGACAAGAATGGCACTATCGAGTTTACTACAGATGGGGAGAGGCTATGGATGAAGAAACCTTACCGAATGTAAATCGGGCTCTTGCAAAATGAATCCCTTTAGTGCATAATATCTATGGTGGTTTCAGTTCAGGTTATCACATACTTAGTTAGATTACTTTAGATTTACTTAAGTGATGGATGACTACGACTCCAACCAACTATTTAAAAGAAAGGAGGCCATCCGATGAGTTTTCTGGACAAAGCGATCCAATGTTCCGATAGCCGAAGAGGTATTGCTTGACATATTAGTGACAAAGAGTTGGTGAAGGATTACATAATTTAACGAAAGGAGTAACAATATGAATATCTATATAGGTAATTTATCGCTTGAGGTAACTGACGAGGAATTGCGGCAGGAATTCACGGCTTTCGGACAAGTTACTTCTGTAAACATTATTAAAGACAGGTACAGTGGGCAATCCAGGGGATTCGGGTTTGTTGAAATGCCATCAAAGTCTGAAGGCCAAGCCGCAATTACTGGCCTCAAAGGAAAGATGCTAAAGGATCGGACGCTTGATGTTAGTGAGGCTCGCCCTCGTTCCGACAGCAGAGGCACTAGATCCTACGATAGCAGGAGAGGCGGCGGGTTTAGTGGAAGAGGAAAACAGAGAAGATACTAAAAGAGATTCCTTAGCGTGGCATATCAATTAGGGAGCGGAACAAATCACCGCCCCTGGAAACGAGGTTCCCTTTTTTCCTTAAAGGCGGTGACTCCCTCTTTAAAATCTTCTGTTCCCATACAAAGGTTTTGAGCATAGCTTTCGAAATCTAACTGGGTATCCAAATCGTTATCTAACGCCCTATACATGCCTCGCTTCATCAGTTCTATGGCAACAGAAGGTCCCCTGGCTATTTTCAATGCTAACTCATCGGTGACTTTCATCAGATCATCGTGCGGAACGACTTTAGTTACTAAACCAATCCTCTCAGCCTCTTTAGCATCAATAATATCCCCGGTGAAGGCAAGTTCAAGTGCCTTGTCCAGACCTATTGTCCGGGGCAGCAAATACGTTCCCCCGACATCTGGTATTAACCCTCTCCTTACCCATATTGCACCAAACCTGGCTTGCTCTGAGGCAATTCTGATATCGCACAGCAAGGCAAGGGAAAGACCAGCTCCAACGGCTACCCCGTTTATAGCACCAATGAGGGGCTTACCCAAACTCCGAATTACGGAGGCTACCTGCCCAACCGGCTCAACCATTTCTTTGTGATTTTTCTTCGGAGCTCCCTCAGTCACACGCGTTGCTAAGCGAGCCACTACATCGGCACCGGAGCAAAAGCCACGACTAGCACCAGTAATAACCAGTACTTTAACATCGTCATTACGCTTAACCTCATCAACCACCTGCTCTATGCCATCAAACATAGTCTGGGTGATAGCATTCAGCCTCTCTGGACGATTCAGCGTTAATTTAGCAGCTCCGTCCTTACAGGAATAAATCAATTCTTCAGTCAAATTCTCTATGGCCACTTTTTTACCTCCTTATGAATTTACTGTCTAATTATAACCGTGCTTCTTACATTGTCAAACTAAAGAGCTTAAGATAGAGCCAATAAAATCTCTTTGCCCGAGAACAAATTCTTTTACAGACATCTGGCGTTTTCCTTCCAGTTGGATTTGGCACAGGCCCAGAATGCCCTCTCCTGTTACCACCCCAACTTGCGCTGATATTCCCTTTGGCAAAGCCACCACTTCGCCCACTCTGCCTTTGACCACATCACTAAGAGCAACGGCAGCAAGGACTCTGAGCCGCTTACCTTTCCACAAGGTATGACAGCCAGGCCAAGGGTTATAGGCTCTTAGCCGAAGCCAAAGCTTCATCGCAGGAAGATGCCAGTCTATCTCAGCATCATTTTTGCTTATAGGCTTGCTATAAGTAGCCTCCCTCTCGTCTTGAGGTCGTGGCTCAAGCTTGCCCGAAGTCCACTTGGGTAAAGTTTCTAGCAAAAGTTCACCGCCCACTTTAGCCAGTCTAGATGTAAGCACACCAGTGGTATCCTCGGGAGATATATTTACCTTCCTTTGCGCCAAAATCGGTCCACTATCCATTCCAGCATCCATTAACATAATGGTTACACCAGTACTTTCATCTCCGCAGAGGATAGCGTTAGCTACGGGAGATGGACCTCGATGCCGAGGCAACAAGGAGGGGTGGACATTAAGGCAACCAAACTTGGGCAAAGATAATATTGCCTGAGGTAGAATATGCCCATAGGCTGCCACCACAACTAGCTCCGGTCTAAGACCAGCCATTTCTTCCAGTATTTTTGTTGACTTCAGCGTTTCCGGTTGGATAACCAGGATACTATTCGCCATAGCCAGCCTTTTTACCGGAGGCATGATTACTTGCCGGCCCCTACCCGCTTGCTTGTCAGGCTGTGTATATACGGCAACCACATGATAAGCACTACAAAGTAAATATTTTAATATGGGCACAGCGAAGTCAGGGGTTCCCATGAAAATAATGCGCGCAGACACAAAAGAATTTTGGGGAAAATTTTTTGTTATGTCAAAAAATGCCTAGAAATGGATTTACAATGACCTGATACTATATTAACCGGTAACTTCCACTTCTTGTAATAATCCTTTCACTCGTTGTGTTGGCTAAGTAGAGGGATTTGAGCGTGTCTTCAGGGTGAGAATAGCAAGCGGGGACGAATTGCACTCGGCTAGAGATATCTGGGAAAGGGCTTTAGGTGAGCTCCAAATTCAGGTTAATAAAGCCAATTTTAGCACCTGGCTTAGCGGTAGCCAGGGCATAAGCTATCAGGACAATGTCTTTGTGGTCGGTGCCCCCAACATATTTGTCGCCGAATGGCTATCAAAGCGTCTTCACTCGTTAATAAGAAAAACTCTAGCAAATATTCTGGGGAAAGATATTGAATTAGAAATTGTGG
>MNYE01000092.1 GCA_001873005.1 Dehalococcoidia bacterium CG2_30_46_9 | reverse complement strand
ATAGCACACTGGACTTTGAACTACATGCCTGAACAAGCGATGCAATTGCTTCAAGATGCTGGTGTGCCCGCCGGGATAGTAGCCACTGGAGAAGACCTATTTAATAACCCTCAATTAAAATACAGGAAGCACTATGTATTCCTAAACCACACATTCATAGGAAGGCACGCCTATCATGCACCAGCTTTTCGCTTCTCCAAAACTCCATACCGCCTCTGGAAAGCTGCGCCCTGCCTTGGTGAGGACAACTTCTACGTATATAGGGAGATTTTAGGATTTAGCGAAGACGAAATCTCTGACTTGATGGCAGAGGGAGTCATTACTACCGAGGCAGACATATCTGTAGTGCGACCATATAGATAGGTTGTAACACTGGCTATATACTTTATGTGGAGTAGAGCTCTCAAACTTAAGGAGGCCCGAGGCTTTGAGGATAGAAATAAACGTTAAGAGGTATTCTGGGTCATGAAAAAGCATTTCCAGCAAGCTTTGTCCAATGTTAGAGTTTTAGACCTCACTCATTATATTGCTGGACCTTACTGTACCAAGCTTTTGGCTAATTATGGAGCTGAGGTTATCAAAGTAGAAAAGCCTGGTGAAGGAGATGGTGCCCGAAGATTGGGACCTTTCTTAAAAGATGAGCCCCATCTTGAGAAAAGCGGGCTTTTTCTTTATTTAAATACGAATAAGAAGGGGATTACCCTTAATCTAAAGACAAAGTTAGGGATTAAGATTTTTAAGGACTTAGTAAAATGGGCCGATGTATTAGTGGAGAACTTTGAGCCCAGGGTAATGCCAAGCTTGGGGTTAGATTACGAAACCCTAAAGCAAATTAACTCAAAGTTGGTGATGACCTCTATTTCTAACTTTGGTCAAACTGGACCTTATAGAGATTATAAAGCTTCGGAGATAATCCTATATGGTATGGGCGGGGCAATGATCTCCACAGGATTACCTGAGCGGCCGTTAAAACTGGCAGGTTCAGTAGTTCAATATCAAGCTGGCACAGTGGCTGCGGTAGCTACCATGGGTGCTTTGATTGCTAGTAAGTTCCAGGGTATAGGACAACACGTGGATATATCTATTATAGAAACTCAGGAATGCAGTGCTGATAGGAGAACGACAAATCTTCTTTCCTTTGCCTATTCAGGAGGAACCACTTTTTTTAGGGCACATCGCATGGGTCTTCTTATCATGCCTCATGGAAGATATCCATGTAAGGATGGGTTTGTGGAGTATGCTGGAGGTGAACCTGTCTTCTGGCCAAGATGGGTTAAAATGCTGGAAATGCCTGAACTATTAGAGAATCCTAGGTTTAAGGATCTGGCTGACTTAAGCCATAGAGGTGAATTTGAAGCTATTTTTCTTCCCTGGCTGGTGGAACTGACCAAGAGGGAAGCCACAGAAAAAGCTCAAAAAGCAGGGGTCCCTGGGGCTGCCATTCAAACTCCCAAAGAGGTAGTTAATGATCCGCACTTCAATGAACGAGGATTCTTTGTCGAGATAGAACATCCTGAGGCAGGAAAGATTAAATATCCTGGATGTCCTTTTAAGACGGAGAGGACATCTTGGGAAGTAAGGAGGCCGGCACCTCTCTTAGGTCAGCACAATGAAAAGGTATATTGTGACCTTCTAGGATATACTAAAGAGGATCTAATTAAGCTAAAAGCAATGGGGGTTATTTAAAATGTCTAGGTTGCCTTTGGAGGGAATAAGGGTTGTTGATATTACGGTAGCTTGGTCAGGTCCTTTTGCTACCATGCTGCTAGCCGATTTAGGTGCTGAGGTTATCAGGGTGGAAAATAGGAGACATTTTCCTCCAGCTACTCGGGGCACAATGGCTAGACCTACGAAGTCAGTAATGGCGGGAAGTGTCGGCGCCTCTTATCCCAATAGAGAGGCAGGTGAAAGACCCTGGAATAGATTTTCTTGGTTTAATTCTATGGGGCGCAATAAATTAAGTATGACTGTTGATTTAGCCCAGCCAAAAGGGCTGGAAATTGTTAAAGATCTGATAAAGATAAGCGATATTTTTGTAGAGAACAACCCACCTGGTACCATGGATAAGCTTGGCTTAGGTTATCATGTGTTGAAGAAAGTTAAACCGGATTTGATAATGATTTGCATGTCTGCTTTTGGCAACTCTGGACCGTATAGGGATTACAAAGGTTTTGCTCCTGTAATGGAAGCATTATTAGGGCATACCTGGCTAAGGGGTTACCAAAATAGCGATCCCACTCAAACAGGGGTTCCAGTCTATCACGCTGATGCTTGCGGTGGAGCTACTGCTGCCTTTGCTGCTTTAGTTGCCCTTTACCATCGCAAGCAGACAGGAGAGGGGCAATTCATTGAGCTATCTCAAGCTGAAAGCATGATACCCCACTTAGGAGAAGCTATTATGGATTATACTATGAATCAAAGAGAACAAGGCCCTTTAGGTAATCGTAGCCCCTTTAAGGCACCTCAAGGCTGCTATAAATGCAAAGGAGATGATAAGTGGGTAAACATAAGTATCGGTTCGGATGAAGAATGGGAGAAATTCTGTCAAATTTTGGGGAATCCTGGGTGGACTAAAGATGAAAGATTCTCAGACATGTTAGTTAGATACAAAAATCATGATGAATTAGACCAGATAATTGAGGAGTGGACCAAAGGGCATGAACCTTATGAGATTATGCATCTCCTGCAAAAGGAAGGAATTCCTTGCGGTCCGGTTTTAAGTGAGGGAGATGCTCTTTCTGATCCTCATCTTAAAGAACGTGCTTTCTTCTTACAGCTTTCCCATTCTGAGGCAGGTACTCATCCTCATCCGGGATTTCTTTGGAAAATGTCACAGACTCCTCCTGTTGTTAAAAGTCCAACTCCTTGTCTTGGAGAGCACAATGATTATGTTTATAGAGAACTCTTGGGGAAAGGAGAGGAGGAAATAACTCAACTTAAGAAAGAAGGACATATTGGCACTGATTATCTCCCCCAGATTATTTGATGAGAGGAATTATCGAGGGTATTTATTAACTCAAATTTTCATAGCTGGGTTTGCCATGTTTTAAATACGAATTGAAATGTTGCTAAATCACCTCACTATCTTTACCTAGTCAATTGTGTTAAAATAACTGAAAAATAGAAAGGAGGAATTGTATGATAGGAATAGTATCCTATGGGATTTACATTCCGATTTACAGGCTCAGCAGGGAGATTCTCAATCAGGTTTGGGGAGGAATAGGAAAGGGAGAGAAAGCTGTAGCTAATGCCGACGAAGATAGTTTGACTATGGGTGTGGAAGCAGCCAGGGATTGCCTCAAGGGGATAGAGAAGAGTTCTGTTGATGCTTTATATTTTGCCTCCACTACCCCACCCTACAAAGAGAAGCAATCAGCCAGTATAGTGGCAGCAGCACTTGACCTACGTGAAGATATAATTACCGTTGACCTTACTGATTCTCTAAGGTCTGCTACTATTGCTTTCAAACTAGCTTTAGATGCCGTAAAGGCTGGCTCGGTGAAAAAAGTTTTAGTCATAGCTTCTGATTGTCGCATCCCACCGCCAAACTCAGCCTTCGAACCTCTTTTCGGAGACGGTGCAGCAGCTTTTCTCTTTGGTGGTGACGGAGTGACAGCGGAAATCGAGAGAAGTTACTACCTTACCAGCGAGTTCATTGATATCTGGAGGCTGGAATATGACAAAACGACGCGAAGCTGGGAAGACCGCTTCATTCGTGAAGAAGGATATATTCCTCACCTTCAAAAAGCTGTCTCTTCTTTGCTAAAGATGCACAATTTAACCTCCATGGATTTCGCTAGGGCAGCTTTTTATGCCCCTGATGGCAGAGCACACCGGGAAATGGCCAGGATTTTGGGTCTGGATGCCAAGACTCAGGTTCAAGACCCACTGTTTGACAAAGTGGGCAACACCGGGACAGCCTTTGCTCCGATGATTTTAGTCGGGGCTCTTGAGGAAGCTAAACCAGGGGATAGGATTCTGCTGGCTAATTATGGTGACGGTGCCGATGCTCATATCCTACGTATCACTGAGGGGATAAAAAAATTAAGCAGAAAAAGCGTAAAAAGAAATCTTGAATCCAAATTGATGCTTGATAATTATGGGAAATACGTTAAGTTCAGAAATCTCATGGAATTTGAGACAACTCCCGAATATGAGCAAAGGACCTCACTGTCGCAAATATGGAGGGATCGTAGGTGGGTCTATCGATTCCACGGCCATAAATGTCAGAAATGTGGCAAGATTCAATTCCCAATGCAAAAGTTCTGCATATATTGCCAAGCCGAGGAAGCGTTTCTTGAGGAAATCCCCCTCTCGGATAGAAAAGGAACTTTAGTCACCTTTAGCATGGATGAGAGAGCTCCAGTCATAGATCCTCCTAATGTTGTGGCTGCAGTTAGCCTGGAAGGAGGGGGCAGGTTCTTCAGCCAGATGACGGACCGTGATGTGAATAATATAAAGGTAGGGATGCCTATGGAACTAAGTTTCCGGCGAATTCATGATGCCTTAGGAGTCCATAACTATTTCTGGAAATGCAAACCATCAAGAGGATAAAAAGGAGGACAAGATGAGAGAAAGCATAAAGGATAAAGTTGCCATTGTAGGAGCAGGATGCACTAAATTTGGAGAGAGGTGGGATGCCGGAATAGATGATATGATAAAAGAGGCGGCTACCGAGGCTTGTGAGGATGTCGGAGTTGAGATCAAAGATATTCAAGCAATATGGGTAGGAACATTCCGCGGTTCCCAGCAAAGCGGGGGAGTCGCTCCTACAGGGTTGGTTGTTTCCTCTGCTCTTCAGACACAATACATCCCAGTAACCAGAGTGGAGAATGCTTGTGGCTCAGGGCAAGAAGCCATGAGAGGAGCTACCTACGGAATAGCATCTAAGGTTTATGACTTGGTGATGGCTATTGGGGTGGAGAAGCTTAAAGATACTGGATTTGGTGGGTTGGGTACAATGTATCCGGGAAGATGGGAGCCTGTATACGGAGCTTTCGGCACTGGCCCGGGAAGATATGCCATGGCGGCTACGGCTTATTTTGCCAAATATGGTCTCCCCCCAGAGGAAGGAAAGAGGATATTGGCGGAGATTTCAGTAAAAAGCCATCATTACGGGGTGCACAACCCAAAGGCTCACTTGAGGCGAGAGATAACGGTTGAGGACGTCATAAAAGCTCCTATAATTGCCTGGCCTTTGGGACTCTATGATTGCTGTGGAGTGACTGATGGTGCCGCAGCATGCATTCTTTGTCCGGCAGAGGAAGCAAGAAAATACCGCGATGATTACGTTACCATCAAAGGATTTGGAATAGCAACGAGCCCTGGCTGGGGGAAGGAAAGGGAAGATTATGACTTTACCTGGTGGGATGCTACGGAAGCCGCGGCACGTCAGGCTTACGCCGAAGCTGGAATAAAAAACCCCCGCAAAGAACTTGATATGGTGGAACTCCACGATTGTTTCTCAATAGCTGAGCTTATAGCTAGTGAGTCACTCTTTCTCTGCGAACATGGCAAGTATAAACAGGAATTCACTGACAAAAGAGCCTATTATCATGAAGGAGAGATGCCAGTTAACATAAGCGGGGGTTTGAAGTCCTTCGGCCACCCCATAGGAGCCAGTGGGTGTCGTGAGGCCTATGAGGTGTACAAGCAAATTCAGGGGAAAGCTCAAGAACCTTCACGCCAGATAAAGGATGTCACACTGGGATTGACTCACAACCAGGGAGGACACCCAGGAAGATTTATCTGCGGTGCCCTCGTCCTTGGTACCCCATAGTTAAGCTCAAAATTATTAAGAGGAGGAGAGAATTTAAGATGCTACCACAAGAAATCGTTCAGCTTATAGGCAAGACTGGCGAAATTACAGTCCTGGAGGTAGAGAAAGGGGCCATTAAGAAATTTGCCGATGCCGTAGGTGATGCAAACCCCCTTTATCGGGATGAAGAGTATGCCAGGAGTACAGGATTTGGGGGAATCGTAGCTCCCCCTGGTTTTTTCGGGTGGCCAACCAAATGGAAGAGTGCTATGCCTTTCTTCTCGGAGATAAGGCAAGAGGTGGTGGATACCATAGCTAAAGCCGGTTATAGCCGAATACTCGACGGTGGCATAGAGTATGATTTCTATCATCCTGTTCGTGCCGGTGACACCCTGTCAGCTCTATCCAAAGTCAAAGATATTCGGGAGCGGGAGGCTAAAGCAGGCAAGATGATCCTTTCCGTTATAGAGACCACTTACACTAACCAGAATGGTGATATAGTAGCTAAAGCACACCAAACTTTGATCTCCCGCTAATCTGTTAAATTTTTTTCTGGAGGAAAAAATGAGTAAGCAGTTATATTGGGAAGATATAGAAGTGGGAAGCCAGGTAACCCCTCTATCCAAAGTGGCTACGACACAAATGCTGGTCAAATGGGCAGGTGCCTCTGGTGATTTCAATCCCCTTCACTACGAGGATACCTTTGCTACTTCCCAAGGAGTGGGCAAACCTATAGTCCATGGACAGTTGAAACGGGCCTGGTTAATTCAATTAGTGACTGACTGGATAGGCGAGCAAGGCATATTAAAGAAATTCTCCTGTCAGTTCCGGGCCATGGACCACCCCCGTTTAATGAAGGATATGTCTGAGCCCCAGGAAGGGGAAACTTGGTGGTGCAAAGGGAAAGTCACTAAGAAGTATGTTGAAGGAGGTGAGCATTATGTAGACTGCGATATCTGGATTGAAAATGGGAAAGGAGAAAAAACCACCACAGGTAGTGCTACTGTTGCTCTCCCCTCACCAATATTGTCATGCTGACCCTGAACTTGATTCAGGGGATTCAGCATCTGTGCCGTGAAACAAGTTCAGGGTGAGATTCCGAAACAAGTTCGGAATGACAATGGCTGTGTAGTTTAAATTAAATACAGGAGGTTTAACAATGAGTGACAAATTAAAAGGTAAGAATGCGGTAGTAACCGGTGCTGGTCGAGGAATCGGCCGGGAAATAGCTCTGGCACTAGCCGCGGAGGGTGCCAAGGTGGTCGTTGTTGACCCCGGAGTTTCTCGGGGTGGGGAAGGTACTGATTTGGCACCGGCAGATGAGGTTGTTGCTGAGATCAAGAAAAGAGGTGGAAAGGCGGTTGCCAGTTACAACTCTGTAGCTGATTTCAAGGCTGCTGAGGGAATCATTAAACAGTGCGTAGATAGCTTTGGGCACATAGACATATTAATAAACGGTGCTGGTATCCTTAGAGAAAAGATGGTTTGGAACCTGTCTGAAGAGGATTGGGACATGGTAATTACAGTTCACTTGAAGGGAACATTTAACTGCAGCCGACACGCTGCTGGCTTTATGAGAGAGCAAAGGTATGGCAGGATAATAAGCCTCACTTCCGATGCCTGGCGTGGGACTGTTGGGCAGTCTAATTATGGTGCTGCCAAAGGAGGAATTGTAAGTTTCACCAGGTCTATTGCCCGGGAGTTAGGAAGATATGGAGTAACCTGCAATTGCGTTGCACCAATGGCAGCGACTAGAATGACACTTACTGAAGAAGTGAAAGCTGGCTGGCGTAAAAGGTATGAAGCTGGGCTCATAACCAAGGAGCATTTAGATGAGCTCTTGAATATGCCAGGACCGGAATATATCCCACCTGTTGTTACATACCTAGCTTCTGATAAAGCGGGTAATATAAATGGTCAAGTTTTCCACATCGAGAAAGGAAGAGTTGCTATCTACTCTGAGCCAGTAGAAGTGAGAGCAATCTACAAGACAGAGGCAGGAGGCATGTGGACTTTTGGGGACCTGGAACAAGCTGTTCCGAAGACTTTGCTAGTGGGCTATGTTAATCCCGCTCCTCAAGAAGAGAAGAGGTAGCGAGTAACACTCAGAGTGGTGAGTACCACTTTTTGACTGTTACTGCAAACTATTTCTATGATATTATATCTTTGTAAGAAAGGGGCACTTTAATGAATAGAGTGCCCTTATTTTATGTAGAAAGGAGAATGTCATGGACTTAATCTGGATATGTGTCATATGTGGAATCGTGGGGGCATGCGTTGCCGCTTATTTTGTGCGCTACGTTCTAAAGCAACACCCGGGAACTGATAAAATCAGAGAGGTCTCCAGTGCCGTTCAGGAAGGAGCCATGGCTTTTATTGGCCGGGAATATCGCACAGAAATTATCGTAGTATTGATAATAGCTATTATATTGGCCTTCGTTCCCGGCCTGGGGTGGAGACAAAGTATAGCTTTTATCTTTGG
>MNYE01000103.1 GCA_001873005.1 Dehalococcoidia bacterium CG2_30_46_9 | reverse complement strand
TTATACAATCATTAGCTTTCACTGTCAACACAGACCCTGCTATCATCAAGCAATTGGACAAATTCCGCCACAAACGCAATATCAGCGACTATGAAAGAGCCGGACTGGTCACCGAACAAGAAGCCGAAGAAATGATAGCATTAGCGAAACAACTCCGCGATGATGTGGAGCAATGGCTACGCGCCCATCACCCTGAACTTGCCAGGGAGATTTAGATGCCTACGCACGACATCATAGATAACCGGAAAGAGATACTGGTTGACCACATCAACCGCATCCTGAGCTCAACGGAAGCGGCCCGCTTTGCCGTTGGCTACTTCTTTCTCTCCGGTCTCACCAGTATTGCCGACAAGCTCAAAGGTGTAAAGGAACTGCGGTTGCTCATTGGCAACACTACCAACCGGGAGACTCTGGAGCAATTGGCTGAAGGATACCAGCGGCTAGAACTGGTCAAAGATGCCGCCGAGGCACAGGCTTACCCCAAGAGGGCTGAAACCAGGCGAATGGCCACGGAAACGGCGGAAAATGTCCGCTCCAGTATGGAACTCATGGACCAGACCGACGAAGGGGAAAGCCTGGTCAGAGAAATGGTGCGGATGATAGAAGACAAGCGCCTGAAGGTGCGAGTCTACACCAAAGGTCGCCTGCATGCCAAAGCCTATATCTTTGACTACGGTGCCGTATTTGATGGAAATGGCAAACCTGTTGACCGTCACGAGAAAGGCATTGCCATTGTCGGCTCATCTAACCTAACTCTTTCCGGCGTTACCCATAATACAGAGCTAAATGTGGTAGTGCAGGGCAATGATAACCATGCCGAACTTGCGCACTGGTTTGACGAGCTCTGGAGCCCAGATAATTCTCAGGACTTTGACGAGGCTTTGATGCAGGAGATGAGACAGTCCTGGGCGATGGCGCCGGTCCGCCCCTACGACATCTACATGAAGACCATATATGCCCTGGTTAAAGACAGGCTCGAGGGAGAGGATGACCGGGACATCCTTTTTGATAATGAGATTACACGCCAGCTGGCTGATTTCCAGAAAACAGCGGTACGGCAGGCAATTCAAATGGTCAGAGATTATGGCGGTGCTTTTGTTGCTGATGTCGTCGGGCTGGGTAAATCGTATATCGGGGCTGCCGTGGTCAAGCATTTTGAACGTAGCGACCACTCCCGGCCGCTGGTAATTTGCCCCGCGCCTCTGGTGGAAATGTGGGAAAGGTACAATGAGGTCTACGAGTTGAATGCCCGCGTGCTTTCCATGGGTTACTTACGCGAAGATGACGAAAGTGCTGTAAACTTGCTTCTTAAAGATACAAAGTACCGTGACCGTGATTTCGTACTCATTGATGAAAGCCACAATTTCCGTTACCCTGATACGCAGCGTTATAAAGTGGTGCAGCAATTCCTGTCCACGGGAAGACGTTGCTGTTTTCTAACAGCGACGCCGCGCAATAAAACTGCCTGGGACGTCTATTATCAAATCAAGCTCTTCCATCAGGATGATAAGACTGATTTACCGATAGACCCGCCAGACTTAAAGCAGTATTTCAAGCTGATTGAGAAAGGGGATAAGAAACTCCCGGATTTGCTTTCTAACGTGCTCATTCGTCGTACTCGCAATCATATCTTGCGATGGTATGGCTTTGACGCCCAGACTCATCAACCTGTTGACCCATCCAGGTTCAGAGACTACATGGACGGTCAGCGGCGAGCTTATGTGATTGTCGGTGGTAAACATCAGTTCTTCCCCAAGCGCGAACTAGGGACTATTGAATATAGTATTGAGAATACATATCAGGGGTTATACCAGGAACTACGAAGTTATCTGGGCAAATCGAGAAAAGGTTATCCTGTTGAGCCAATACAGGGAGAGCTTTCTTACGCCCGCTACGCGCTATACCATTTCGTGGCTAAAGACAAGCAGCGGCGTGAACCTTACGCGAGCTTACACCGGGCTGGTTTGAATTTGCGCGGTCTTGTCCGCGTGCTCCTTTTCAAGCGTTTTGAATCAAGTGTCTATGCTTTCCGAGAGACCATTAAAAGACTACTCACGGTTCACGAACGATTCGCGGGAGCTCTTGCGCAGGGTATAGTTCCCGCTGGTGATAAAGCCGAGGACATTCTCTATGAACCGAACCAGGCTGAAGAACAGGACTTCATGGACGCTCTGAGGCAGGCATCAGGGCGCTATGATGTAGCTGATTTTGATATTGACCGCTTACGTTGGCACATCGAGCATGATATTGAACTGCTCAAGAAAATGTTAAAGTTGGTTGAGCCTATTACGCCGGACAAAGACGCCAAATTACAGAAGCTAAAGGAAGAGCTAGCCAGAAAACCGCTCAAAGAAGGTAAGCGGTTGATATTCACTCAGTATGCAGACACAGCGCGTTATCTATTTGATAATTTGAACCCCCAAGAGAAAAAGCCAGATACAGATGTCATCTTCAGCGGGGATAAGAGTAAGGCCAGAGTGGTCGGCAGATTCGCCCCTAAAGCAAATCCAGAATACCGCTTTGCGCCTGGAGAATGCGAGCTAATGACTGTCATCGCGACCGATGTCCTGGCGGAGGGTTTGAACCTTCAGGACTGCGACAAAATCATTAACTACGACTTACACTGGAATCCGGTAAGGCTCATCCAGCGCCTCGGCCGAATTGACCGCATTGGCTCTGATTATGATGTCATATACGGATTCAATTTTCTCCCCGAGACGGGAATTGAGCGTAATCTAGGGCTGAAAGAGAAGCTACACAACCGTATCCAGGAAATACATGACACTATCGGAGAGGATTCTGCCATCCTCGACCGTACTGAAATGCTCAATGAGGAGGCTATGTACGCTATCTACGAGAGGAAAGGTGGGCAGCTAAGTCTCTTCGATGATGAGGAGAGCGAGCTTCTAGACATTAATGAGGCCGAGGAACTTCTGAGACAGCTTAGGAGAGAAAAGCCAAACGAATATGAGCGGATTTCTAATCTGCGAGACGGTATCCGTACGGTAAAGCCTTCATCTACTAAGGGGACTTACGTCTTCTGTCAGGCTGGTCGATATCAGCAATTATTCCTTCTGGATGAAAACGGCGTAGTTGTGACTAGGGATATTCCTCGCATACTGGGCACTATCAAATGCGGACCAGATTTGGAAGGACTCCCACTACCGAAAGGCTACAACGCTGCCATTATGAGCGTAAAGCGTCAGTTTGCAGAGGAAGTCAAACATCGCCAGGCTGAGCGGGAATACACGCCTTCTTTGACTCAGGGGCAGCGTTATGTGCTTAGAGAGTTGCGTGTTCTGTTCAATGCAACCAAAGATGAAGATGTAAAAGCCCAGATTAACATTCTTGAAGCTGCATTTCGCGGAACTATGACCAGGGCTTTGGCTCAAGAATTGAACCGGCTCCGTCGTAATGGGATAGCAGGGCAAGCACTTCTGAAGAGTCTGGGTGAACTCTACTACCAGCATAACATGCGTGATTGGACCGACCGGCGGGGTCTCCAAATGGAGGAACAGCCGTCTCCAGTAATCGTTTGTAGCGAAGGGCTGAGATAAAGCCACACGAGTTGGTAACCTTACCTTTTGAGTCCCATATTTTTCCACTCAACGAAACTAACATTTGTGCAGTCTCACTACACTTGAATAAGGCTACGTATGCTTGAGGTTTTGTTAATTCCAGGGTACACTGGGTAAACGAGTATGGAGCAGAGGTATGCAATGAAGGTCTTAATTGTCTATGACTCGGTCTATGGGAATACGGAGAAAATTGCCAAAGCTATCGGCGGTGCTATTATCGGTGAGGTTAAAGTGCTCCGTGTAAATGAAGCGAATCCTTCCGAATTGGAAACGATTGGCCTTTTAGTCGTTGGCTCTCCAACCCAGGGAGGCAGGCCGACGCCGGCGATTCGAACCCTCCTTAACAAAGTCCCTGAGGCTTCTCTTCAAGGTATCAACGTAGCTGCGTTCGATACCAGAATGTCGACGAAACTTGTCGCGGTCTTTGGATATGCCGCGGGACGCATCGCCGGCAATCTTAAAGGAAAGGGCGGTACTCTCATAGCGCCCCCGGAAGGTTTCTTCATTAAAGGCATCAAAGGTCCGCTGAAAGAGGGAGAGCTAGAGCGGGCTGCAGGTTGGGCTAAAGGAATCTTAGAGAGCAAGAGGTAATTTTGTAATCCGCTTCCTCATCTCAATTACACATTAACCCAGAATGTGATATGATGGGAAATTACATTCAATAGACAGAAACATAACTTTTGAGTTGGCTTTCAACTTTGCCCGGATCCGGTAAGTGCTATCTTTTTTCTTTCTACGACATCTCTGCCTGCCATGCTATACTTACTAAAAATACTGCAGCTCGGGAGGTGCATATGTCGCCACGCAAACTCAAGACCGACCCCGTGATCCTTGAGATGCCATCCCAGAAGATGGCTGTGGTCCAGGGAAAAGGCTCCCCGGACAAGGTCTTTCCCCAGGTTTTTCCTGCCCTTTTTGGCTCAGTCTATACCCTGAAGTTTGACCTAAAAAAGAAGGGGCTGGAGTCCTTTAAGGTGAGCTGCCCTCGTGCCCGCTACCCAGATGCTTATCTCTATCCAAAGGGGGAGTGGCTCATTGTTACCGGTCTACCTGTACCCGAACATATTACCTCTTTACCCCAGAAAGAGCCTGGTATTGAGGTAAAGCTGGAGACCTGGGAATACGGCACGGTGGCCCAAATTCTCCACCTCGGACCTTATGACCAGGAGATGGAAACCGTTGAGCGCCTGCAAAAATTCATCACGGAGAATTGCTATGAAATTGTCGGCCCTCACGAGGAAGAATACCAGTCGCGACCGGACGCCAAAGTCATAAAAACACTAATCCGGTATCAGGTAAAGAAGAGGAGCTAATATGGTGGAAAAGAAAGCTGGCGCGGTTATTAATGAAGTACCAGGATAAACTTACCTT
>MNYE01000014.1:2394-5155 GCA_001873005.1 Dehalococcoidia bacterium CG2_30_46_9 | reverse complement strand
GGACTAAATTCCTAACTGCGGCGATGAATGCCTTAACTTTGGCGACATCTTTAGCCCCGTCAACCTCAACTCCAGAAGAAACATCAACCCCCCAGGGAGAGGCTACTTTAATCACCTCAGCTACATTTTGCGGGGTAAGTCCACCGGCTATTATTATTGGAAATCTCTTTGCTACTGGCTGTGCCACCCTCCAGTCAAAAGCTATGCCTGTCCCACCATACTTATCCTTGACGTCTGAATCCAAACAAAATAAAAAATCAAAGGGCAAACCCTGAATCAAGTTCAGGACAAAATTTTGATTTTTGGAGTGTAATTTTGATCTTGGCATTTTAGTTTTTGATTTCCGACCAAGCTTGTCAGTCCAGAACTCTAGTTCAGACATTATTTCCTCGGAACTCTTATGCCGTCCTATATGAATTGCCTTGATTACTGGTCTCACAATCTGGCTACAGTATTCCCAGGGTTCATCACCGCTTAGCTGAACCCAATCCAGACCACAGAAATCGGCAATCTTATTCACCTCAGACGCTTTTGTGTTGACAAAGACACCCACTACCAAAGGAAAGGAATTAGACAGGAGGCCCTCTCCTCCCCCCACCTTATCTAGCGAGGGGCGTGTGGTTCCACACCCTTTTATGGTGTCAACTATTTCTTTTGCCTGAGCAGGACTTACCTGGCGGCGGCTTGGGGCAAAAACCAGCCCAATGAAGTCAGCCCCGGCTTCAGCCGCTGCCAAGGCGCATGCCTTATCCTTTACCCCGCATATCTTTATCTTAGTCATATTACTTCTCACCCTCACCCCAACCCTCTCCCATTTTTGCAGTGCGACCCTTTAGGGTCGTGCAGCACGAGGCTACCCTGAATCAAGTTCAGGGCTCGCACTACATTTTTAAACACTCCTTATTTGGCAAGGGACGAGAGGGGATTAGCTCTTTCATCTTAGCCAAAATATCGCTAGCAGTAACCAGAGCCTCACCAACAAGTATAGCATTGACTTTCCATTCCTGTAGTTTTTCGACATCATCTCTACTTCTAATGCCACTTTCTGCTACCACGATTTTCTTGTCAGGAATCAGGGGTCGTAATCGCTGAGTGGTATGGATATCTACAGCAAATGTGCTGAGGTCACGGTTATTAATTCCAATGATATTGGCTTTACTCTTAAGCGCTCGCTCCACCTCATCTTCATTATGAACCTCAACCAGACACTTTAAGCCAAGGCTGTGACTCAAAGAAAGAAGTTCTTCAAGTTCTACCTGGCTCAGGATAGCCACAATTAGCAGCAGGGCATCGGCACCATAAGCACGGGTTTCGTATACCTGGTAAGGGTCAAAGATAAAATCCTTCCGCAACAGGGGGAGTTTGACTACCTTTCGAGTCGCTTCAAGGTCATCAATGCTACCCTGAAAAAAATTTGTTTCGGTTAACACTGAAATGGCGGCGGCGCCACCCCGGGCATATACTTGCACTAACTCAGCAAGATTAATGTGGCTACAAAGAACCCCTCGTGATGGGGATGCTCGCTTTATCTCAGCAATTAGCCGGATATGGTCACCTCTCAAGGCAGAAGCAAAATCCGTTGGCGGCTCCTGTTGGGCAATGTGCTCCCTCAAGTAAGTCAAAGGCAAAACCTCTTTCCTTCTCTTAACCTCTTCTCTTTTCCTGGCGACGATTTTATCCAGCATTTGTTCCGGTTACATTAGCCACGTTGTTACTGAATCTAATCAATTCGTTCAATTTATTATAAGCTCTGCCAGAATCAATTACCTCTTCAGCAATACGAACACCCTCTTTGAAATCTGATACCTTGTTTGCGGCAACTAATGCTGCCGCAGCATTCATGACCACAATATCCCTCCGTGGTCCCCTCTCTCCAGCCAGAATACTTCGTAGAATCCTGGCATTTTCCTGCGGCGTTCTCCCGATGACCTCTGCCATACTTGCCAACCTCAAACCAAAGTCATCAGGGCAGACCTCATAGGGTGGTGAGACACAATCCTGAGTAACGTCCCATATAAGCGATTTCGCACTAATTGAAATTTCATCCATACCATCCAAGCCATGCACCACAAGAGAATGTTTGGTACCCAGACGATTAAGGACAAGGGCAATCTTCTCCCCCAGTTCTCTGGAGGGAACCCCAATAACCTGATATTCAGCCCGGGCAGGATTAGCAAGTGGACCGAGGATATTGAATACTGTGCGGATACCAATCTCACGTCGGGGAGCAGCAGCGTATTTCATTGCCGGGTGGAAAATGGGAGCAAACATAAAGCCGATACCTATCTCCTCCAGACATTTAGCCACAGCCTCAGCTTCAAGGTCAATCTTCACTCCTAGTGCTTCCAGAACATCAGCACTGCCGCAATGACTGCTCATTGCCCTATTGCCATGTTTCGCCACCTTCATGCCAGCTCCAGCAGCAACAAAGGCGGCTGCCGTGGAAATGTTGAAGCTACAGGAACTGTCACCCCCAGTGCCGCAGGTATCAATTACCGGTGGCGCAACCTCTACCGACACTGCCTTAGCTCGCATAACGCTGGCTAGACCAGCAATCTCCTCTACTGTCTCCCCTTTAATGCGAAGTGCCGTGATAAAAGCGGCAATCTGTACTGGTGTGGCTTGACCGCTCATTATCTCCTCCATCACCTTAGCAGCTTCGGCAAAAGCGAGCGAATGACCAGAGACAATAGCCTCAATAGCCTCTCGAATCACAGTATCCTCCCAACTGAAGAAAATTTCTCAATATGTCTTTGCCAAC
>MNYE01000014.1:0-2378 GCA_001873005.1 Dehalococcoidia bacterium CG2_30_46_9 | reverse complement strand
TCGGGGTGAAATTGTGGAGTGCCCGGACCAGGAGAAATGACAATCCGCTGGGGAGAGCCTCCTTTCCTCAGCTTGGTCAATAGCGGTAAGCATCGCTTGGGCCTTGTTCAGACATTCGCAATATTCCTGCTTGGGAATACTATCAGCAACTATACCAGCTCCTGCCTGGATATAAGCAACACCATCTTTAATAACGATGGTACGTATGGTGATTGCTGTATCCATGTTTCCAGAAAAATCAAAGTAGCCCACTGCTCCGGCATAGGGTCCTCTTCTTTCTTTCTCCAGTTCAGCAATAATTTCCATAGCTCTAATTTTGGGTGCTCCCGAAACTGTGCCTGCCGGGAAACAAGCACGCAAAGCATCAAACTGAGAAAGTCCATCCCTTAGCTTGCCCTGGACATGGGATACCAGATGCATTACATGAGAATACCGCTCCACGCCCATAAGCTCAGTCACCTTAACTGTGCCCGGTTGGCTAATTCTGCCGATGTCATTGCGTGCCAGGTCAGCGAGCATCAGATGTTCAGCACACTCCTTTTCATCACTTTTCAGCTCCTTTTCTAAAGCTTTATCTTGAGCTTCATCCCTGCCTCTGGGACGGGTGCCCGCAATAGGGTGGTTGGATACTATACCGTCCTCCACACGCACCAGAAGCTCCGGGGACGCCCCCACAATATGAAAATCACCCAGGACAAGATAGTACATATAGGGGGAAGGGTTGATGGAACGCAGTGCTCGATATATGGCAAAGGCATCGGCATTGGTACGCCGGGTCAAACGCTGTGACAGAACAACCTGAATTATATCACCAGCATAGATATACTCCTTCGCCTGGGATACCATATTTTCAAACTCTGCTTGGGAAAAGTTGGATACTGCCTTTCCATCATTGTGAGGCGAAGGCATGGCAACATCAACAGGACATTCTAATCTTTCCACCAATCTGTCAATTTTGCGAGTTGCTTCAGCATATGCCGCTTCCACATCGCCATCAATATGAGCATGAGAAACTACCTTTATCTTGTGGGTAACGTGGTCGAAAACAAGAAGAGTATCAGCTAGCATTAGCACTGATTCAGGAAGCCCCTGGGGGTGAAGAGCCGGACAGGGCAATCTTTCAAAATAGCGAGCAACTTCATAAGCTAGATAGCCCACCATTCCACCATGGAATCTGGGCAGTCCGGCAACCGACACAGGCTGGAATTGGTTAAACTCCCTTTCCACCAGAAGGAGAGGGTCAACAGGATTTTCACTTCCTGTCTTTAAGACCAAGGAGGGCTCAGTGCCGATGAAACTGTAGCGTGCCAGCCGTTCCCCACCCTCAACACTCTCAAGCAAAAAAGAGTAATTGCCGCTGGCTATTTTGAGATAAGCAGATACCGGCGTCTCCAGGTCGGCCTCAATCTCACAATAGACCGGCACCAGGTTACCCAGTTTCCTCAATTGGCAGACCTCTCCCAAAGTCGGGTGATACATATATTGCCTCAACTTACAATAAAAAATCCCTCGCCAGGGGCGAGGGATTCTCCTTCGCGGTGCCACCCTAATTCAGTTGCTAGTTTGCTCTAGCAACCATCTCTTTGTAGGTACGGCTCCATTTACTGAGCGATACCCTGGACTATGATAACGCTGTCCCTGCGTCAAAGCCTACTCGGTAAAATCCTTTCGGTTTGCGGCTCCCGAGTCCATTCAATTCCTGCGCTAGCACCGGCTCACACCCTACCCGGCTCTCTGAGCTCCGCTTTGAAACCTACTAGTCTCGTTCTCAGCCTTTTCTTATTAAATTTTGCTATAAATAGCACAGTAGCAAATTTTTGTCAAATTTCGCACTGGGGTTTTGGCAAAATTATTTCTTTTGCCACCGAGATATAACCAAAAACAGAGCCGGGATGGATATGGCACAAGGAGATCGGCAAAATCTACAATTACTTCAAATTGGCTAAGACAAATTAAATTAAACGATGGATTGTGTCTTGGATGGTGTTCAAATCTCTGCTTGGTTTAACACCATTAACCTCTTCTGTTCTTTCTTGTTCAATGTCACCGTCTCCTTCATGGGGACATTTTCCCTTAACAATTAGAGAGGACAAAATCCTATAACATCGACACAGCTTAAAAAAACGCCTGTCAAAACTCTTTAGAAATGTCCCCTACTTTAACTCATTAGAAATGTCCTCTGGTAACCTCACACCGGTAATGCTTGGCTGGTGCGTTGAGATTGGAGGCTGTATCTTCTCCAGGGATGGTCCGGGGGAGGGACGTATTTCCCCTTTGATTGAGAGTTTTGTTGCTTTTGATGAGTAACCATAGGCTTCCGGGGTAACTCCTTGATTTCTGTGAAGAGGACCTCCCTATCCCTGCAGGCTATGTGGACT
>MNYE01000065.1:3135-5064 GCA_001873005.1 Dehalococcoidia bacterium CG2_30_46_9 | reverse complement strand
GGCATTACCGGTGTGAGGTTACCAGAGGACATTTCTAATGAGTTAAAGTAGGGGACATTTCTAATGAGTCTTGACATGTGGATGGGTTGTAGTTGACACGATTTCCCTTATTTATTTATACTGTTTAATTATATTTCGCCCGAGTGGCGCAATGGTAGCGCAACCGACTTGTAATCGGTAGGTTAGAGGTTCGAATCCCCTCTCGGGCTTTGCAGTGGATTTTTTGAGTACCTTATGGTAAGCTTAAAATAGGAGGGGTGCCGGAGTGGCTAATCGGAGCAGTCTGTAAAATTGCCGCCCGAAAGGGCTTCGTAGGTTCGAATCCTACCCCCTCCACTTTTGTGATAGAATATGCCCACATAGCTCAGCAGGTAGAGCACGTTCTTGGTAAGAACGGGGTCACCAGTTCGAATCTGGTTGTGGGCTTTTAGATAAGGAGGTTAAAATGGCAAAGAAAATTTATGAACGGGTTAAACCACATATTAATGTGGGCACCATAGGTCATGTGGACCATGGTAAGACAACGCTGACCTCAGCGATGACAATGGTGTTATCTAAGGTTGGTTCTACAGAGTTTCGTGCCTTTGAATCTATAGATAGTGCCCCTGAGGAGAAAGCGAGAGGGCTAACTATTTGTATTTGCCATCTTGAGTATGAAACTGCGAAGCGTCATTATTGTCATGTTGATTGTCCTGGTCATGCCGATTATATCAAGAATATGATAACTGGAGCAGCTCAGATGGATGGTGCTATTCTGGTAGTAGCTGCTGATGACGGGCCTATGCCACAAACCAGGGAACACATTCTGCTGGCTCGACAGGTACAAGTTCCCAGTGTCATGGTAGCTCTCAATAAAATAGATTTGATGGAGGATCCTGAGCTACTTGATCTGGTGGAGATGGAAGTGCGAGACTTGCTTACAAAATATGGCTTTCCCGGCGAGAAAATTCCTGTTATTAGAGTAAGTGCTCTGAAAGCATTGCAATGTGGCTGTGGCAAGAGGGAATGCCAGTGGTGTGGCCCAATATGGAAACTGCTCGACACCATAGATGAATATATTCCTATGCCGAAGAGGGACCTGGATAAGCCATTTTTGATGCCTATAGAAGATGTCTTTAGTATCAAGGGGCGAGGCACTGTGGTGACAGGGAGAGTAGAGCGTGGAGTGCTAAAGCCAGGAGGCGAAGTAGAAATTGTGGGAATAAAGGAAACCAGGAGGACGGTAGCAATTAGCCTGGAAATGTTCCATAAGACTTTGGACAAAGTAGAACCCGGTGACGCCGTCGGAGTACTTTTGCGAGGTATAGAGCGGCAGGATGTAGAAAGGGGTCAGGTTCTAATAGCTCCAGGCACAGTGAAACCTCACAATGAAAGCGAAGCGGAAGTATATATTTTGACCAAGGAAGAAGGTGGCAGGCATACCCCCTTCTTTACTGGTTACAAGCCACAGTTCTTCATTAGGACTATGGATGTTACTGCTGAGGTATTCCTCCCTGAAGGTGTAGAAATGGCTATGCCCGGTGATAGTCTGACTCATATGAAAGTTAAGACAATCTATCCTGTAGCCATAGAAGAGGGGTTGCGCTTTGCCGTCAGGGAAGGTGGTAAAACAGTGGGTGCCGGCGTATTTACGAAGGTTGCTGGTTAAATATGGCTAAAAAGAAGAGTGAATCCCGTGTGATCATCCAGTTGGCTTGTAGCCAATGTCACGAGAGAACATATACCACGACAAAGAACAAGAAAAACGATGCGCAACGGCTGGAGCTGAAGAAATATTGTCCCCGCTGTCACGTTCATATCCGGCATCAAGAGACAAAGTAACTTATGACCAACCGTCGTGGAGAAGCTAAAGGCACCAAGCTTGCCGCTACGCCAGCTAGGAGAGCGAAATTCAGGTTTTTCAGCCAGTTGGTGGAAGAGATGAGGAAG
>MNYE01000065.1:0-3108 GCA_001873005.1 Dehalococcoidia bacterium CG2_30_46_9 | reverse complement strand
TTAAGATTAAGTTTGTTAGTCATTGTTTTGTGTATTATTATGGGAGCCATTTTAGGTGGTCTGGATTTGGGGTTTACCCGACTTTTTGCTGATTTGTTTCTAGGTGGCTAAACATGATATCTCAAGGAGAATGGTACTTGTTGTATGTGTCCTCGGGACGCGAAGAGCAAGCCAAGAGAAATTTGGAACAGCGCATCAAGTATATGGATGCCAGCGATAAAATATTCCAGGTGGTAATACCCACGACAAAAGAGATTGAAATTAAAGCCGGCAAACGCCATATTACAAACAAGAAGGCTTTTCCTGGTTACATTATGGTGAATATGCAACTGGATGAACGGAGCTATGATATAGTACGTAATACTTATGGTGTTGTTGGTTTTGTAAGTGCCGATGTCAAACCAATTCCATTGGCTAAAGAAGAAGCGGAACCCATATTACGGCGTATGGAAGAAGCTCCTTCCGAAGTCAAAGTGACTTTTAAGGAGGGAGACAGTGTGCGTGTAACCACCGGTCCCTTTGTTGATTTTATCGGAAAGGTGGATCAACTTAATTTGGATAAGGGTAGGGTAAAGGTGTTGCTCTCACTTTTTGGGCGTGAGACTCCTGCGGAACTAGACCTTTTGGGGGTGGAGAGGATATAACGATAAAAATGACCAAATACCAAGCACCAAATATCAAAGCTATTGGAGCTTGGAATTTGAGATTTGGAATTTACTCCGAATAATGGCAAAGAAAGTTAAGGCAGTAGTTAGATTACAGATAGCAGCAGGTAAAGCCACACCAGCACCACCTGTGGGGCCTGCTCTAGGACAGCATGGCATAAATATTATGGCCTTTTGCAAGGAATATAATGAACGAACAGCTTCTCAGGAGGGTTTTATTATACCTGCGGAGATAACAATATATACCGATCGCGCTTTTAGCTTTGTGACCAAGATGCCCCCAGTTTCTGATTTATTGCGGCGCGCTCTGGGAATAGAAAAGGGTAGCGGCAATCCGGGAGCTGAAAAGGTAGGCAAGCTAAGTAGAGATAAGATTTATGATATAGCTCGGAGCAAAATGCCAGACCTGAACACTAACGATATTGAGAAAGCAGCGAAGATTGTCATGGGCACAGCTCGAAGTATGGGAGTGGAAATAGAATAAATGTCCCAACACGGAAAGAAATATCGAGAGGCTAGCAAGCTTGTAGATGAGTCAAAGGCTTACTCGCCTGAAGAAGCTATTCAGTTAGCTAAGAAGGCTGTTTATGCCAAGTTTGATGAAACGGTTGAGCTCCACTTGAGGATGGGAGTTGATCCACGTGCCGCTGACCAGCAAGTTAGAGGTGTAATTGCGTTACCTCACGGCTTAGGTAAGAAGACAAAGATGCTTGTCTTTACTCAAGGTGAAGCAGTCAAGTTGGCTCAAGAGGCAGGGGCTGATTATGTTGGAGCGGATGAGCTTGTCAAGCAAATCGAGAGTGGCTGGTTAGATTTCGATGTGGCTTTAGCCACTCCAGACATGATGTCTAAGGTAGCGAAGCTGGGGCGTATTTTAGGACGGCGAGGATTGATGCCTAACCCAAAATCCGGCACGGTAGTGCCACCCCAAGACTTGCCTCGGGCTATAAGCGAGGCTCGCAAAGGTAGGGCTGAATTCCGCTTGGATAGAACCGGCATTATTCATTTACCTATTGGTAAGATTAGCTTTGATGAGAATAGGCTCTTGGAAAACTTGGTGGCAGTAATTGAGGCTATAACTAAAGCAAAGCCTAGTGGGGCTAAGGGGCAATACATCAAAAGTGCCTTCTTGTCCTCGACCATGGGTCCGGGACTTAGATTAGATTTGGGCTCGCTTTTGTCCTGAACTTGATTCAGGACGGCTAGCTGTTTAGTTATATAGGTGTGTCGATGATGGCAGGAGCCCGGGAGGGCTTAATCTTCCCTGCTGAGACATCAGTGAAGAAGATCTCTGTGTCATCGGCACAGGGATTTCTTGTTTAAGGGGGTGATAGCATGCTAAAAGAAAAGAAAAGGGGATTAATTGACAAACTAGCTGGTGATTTATCTCAAAGTGAAATTGTCATTGCTACTAATTATCGGGGACTCACTGCCAAGCAGATGAGCGAGTTGCGCCAGAATTTGATGAAAGGAGGCAATGAATGTCATGTGGTGAAAAACACTTTAGCCCGTATTGCTGCCAAGAAAGCGGGCAAGGAGCGCATGATAGATATAATTGATGGTCCTGTTGCCCTAGCCTTTGGCTATGGTAACATAGTTAGTCTGGTCAAAGCTCTTAATCAATATATTAAGAGCACAGAATCGCCTCTTAAGATCAAGGGAGGATTATTAGGAGAGCGGCTACTTACGCCAGAAGAGGTAACAAGCTTGGCCAGCCTACCATCAAAAGAGGTTCTTATTTCCCAGTTAATAGCCTGGCTGCAAGTTCCTATGATTGGTCTGCGTGATGTTTTTAGCTTCCCCGTGCAAGGGTTAATCACTGTGCTGCAAAACAGGAAACAACAATTTAGCGAACAATAAATAAAGGAGGTAACTTTGGCAGTAGAAGAGTCAAAAACTGAAGAAAATGTCGAGGTAGGAGAGACTTCGGGGGTAAAGAAAATGAGCAAAGAGATAACTAAGGAAGAGATCATTGCTGCCATTAAGAGTATGACAGTAATGGATTTAGCTGACCTGGTCAAAAGCCTGCAAAGTGAATTTGGGATTAGTGCTGCTCCAATGGCAGTGGGAGTAGCACCTGCTACAGTTGCAGGTCCCAGTGAGCCAACGGAGGTACCACCGGCAGAGGAAAAAACGGAGTTCACGGCTATTCTCAAGAGTTTTGGTGAAAAGAAGATAGAGGTTATCAAGGCAGTGAGGGAGGTAACTTCTTTAGGGCTGAAGCAAGCCAAGGATTTGGTTGAAGCTGCTCCACAGACAGTGAAGGAGGGCGTTAGCAAAGAAGAGGCAATGACGATAAAACAAAAACTTGAGGCTGCCGGGGCAACCGTAGAGCTTAAATGAAGTGATGCTTGCCGCTTGTCAGACTATCTTCGGTCCCTTCAGATTATTTCTTTATGCCGGTACTGTAAAGCTTCGGCCACGCGATGAGTTTTTATGCCCT
>MNYE01000049.1:4395-4876 GCA_001873005.1 Dehalococcoidia bacterium CG2_30_46_9 | reverse complement strand
GATAGTATCTGTAGCAGATATACCACGAGATAGTTACATCGTGGATATCGGACCAAAAACTATTGAGCTCTTCTGCCAAGAATTAAGTAACTGTCGCACTGTTATGTGGAACGGTCCTGTGGGCATTTATGAAATTCCCCAGTTTTCCCGGGGAACTAAATCATTGGTTAGTTTTCTTGCCACTCTTGGTGCTACTACCATCGTTGGGGGTGGATCCAGCGCTGAAGTAGTTCAAGAAATGGGACTAACCGAGAAGATTACACACGTTTCTACTGGTGGTGGTGCTACTCTAAGGTTTTTGGAAGGCGCTACTTTGCCTGGAGTGGAGGTTTTACAAGATAAGAAATCATAGGGGACTACTAAATGCGAATTCCTGTCATCGTCGGCAACTGGAAAATGAATACCACAGTTACTGAAGCTGAAAAACTGGTACATGAGATGCTTGTTCCGCTAAATAACATAAGTAGAGTAGAAAAAGTCC
>MNYE01000049.1:0-4375 GCA_001873005.1 Dehalococcoidia bacterium CG2_30_46_9 | reverse complement strand
TTGCCGGTCATAAAGAACCTCCTGCAAGGTTCCGATATCAAACTTGGTGCACAGAACATGTATTTTGAGACCAAGGGAGCTTACACTGGCGAGATCTCACCACTGATGCTCAGTGAGCTATGCGAATTTGTTATTTTGGGTCATTCTGAACGGCGCTACTATTTTGGCGAAAGCGATGAGATGGTCAATAAGAAGATAAAAGCAGCTCTGGAAAACAAACTCAAGCCAATTTTCTGTATTGGGGAAAGGCTCGAAGAAAATGAGAGTGGCAGAACGGAAAAGGTGATTAGTCGGCAGTTGAAAAAGGCTTTGGCTGGTATAGAACCAACTCACGATATAGTGATTGCCTACGAACCTGTATGGGCTATCGGCACCGGCAGGGCAGCAAATGGCAAGCAGGCAGCAGCTACCATCAAATTTATCCGCGATTTCGTAGCAAAGCTGTGGAACAAGAATATAGCCAGGGATTTGCGTATCCTTTATGGCGGTAGCGTTACTAGCGGCAACATTGCTGAATTTGTTTCCCTCTTGGAGATTGACGGTGCTTTAGTCGGTGGTGCCAGTCTCAAAGCCGGGGAATTTGTGAGTATTGTCAGTCAGACAGCAACCATCAAGAAAAATACAACATCCAAGCGCTAATAATCATTGCACTGGTTAAAACGACTTGCTCAGTTTCCAGGTGTGGACAACCTTTCTGTCATTGCGAGCCGAAGGCGAAGCAATCCCAAAACCGAAATCTGTTTAACGAGCATAAGACTAGCTTTGCTATAATTGTGTTATGTTTGTGATATATTAAAGATACGACGTGAGACAAAGAACGGGTTTGTAGGGGGTGTAACTATGCCTCGTAAATCTTTGGAAGTCACCGTAGAACCGAGAGTGCTTATATGGGCAAGAGAAAGCGTAGGGCTGAGCATACCAGAAGTCGCCAAGAGACTAAAAGCAAGCGAAGATACCATACGCAAGTGGGAATCAGGACAAAAAAGACCTACACTAATGTACCTAGAAAAACTCGCTAGGACTATTTACAAACGACCATTTGCGGTGTTTCTCTTACCCAAACCTCCAGAAGAACTTCCTTTCCCAAATGATTTCCGCTCTCTACCACTTGATAAGAGAAAACCTTTCTCTTCAAAGACCCGCCTTGCTATACGGCGAGCCCGACGTCTTCAATCTTTGACTGCAGAATTGGCAAGGAGCCTTAATCGTGAATCCACCTTAAAAATCGGTAGGGCTACTTTATCAGATGACCCCGAAGTTGTGGCAAATAGCGTAAGGGAGCAATTAGGAGTTGACCTCCAAACGCAATTTGGCTGGACAGACGAAAACAAAGCTTTTAATGAATGGGGAAAAGCCATAGAAAAGGTAGGTATATTAGTATTTCAGATAGGTATGCCCCTTGAAGAAACGAGAGGATTCTCATTAACTGAGGGCGAATTCCCAGCAATTGTAATTAATCTCCATGACTCAACCAATGGGAGGATATTTTCTCTTTTTCACGAATACGGGCATCTACTCCTTAATAACAGTGGAATATGCGATATGGAAAATCCTGCCTATCTATCTGAGGAAGTTAAATCAATAGAAAAATTCTGCAACCACTTTGCAGGTGCAGTTTTAGTTCCAAGAAATGCTTTGCTAAATCACGAATTAACTAGGTTGAAGGGACGTCTTTCCGAATGGCCTGATGAAATCTTAAAAGAACTTGCTAAAACTTTTAAGGTTAGCCAAGAGGTGATTTTAAGACGTTTGTTAATACTCGAAAGGGCTACCGAAGGTTTTTATAAAAGAAAGCATGAAGAATGGGGGATGAAAGCAAAAGAAGCGAAAAAAGAACAAAGGCAAAAGTTCTTGTTTAGCTTAGAGTTAGGCTATAGGCTACTTTTAAAGGATGGAGCTACGAGTAACGCTCTAAGAGAGGTCTTTGTGAATAATGACTTGTCCTTGACCAGTGAAGCGAAGATTACCAAAAAAGATGACAAACATTGGAAGATAAAGGATGGTAATAAGATATATAAAATCGAAGATACTGACACACAATTAAACATATACGAACAAAAAGGAGGAGGTCGGCAAAATCCACCTAAAAAATGCATTTGGGAAAACGGTGCCCCATTCATATCGCTTGTCTTAGAGACATTTAGAGAGGAAAAAATTACTTATAGGGATGTCGCAGATTATCTGGCAATCCGTCTAAAACATTTACCTAAAGTAGAACAACTCATTAGAGGCAAGGTTTGATTATGCTGGAGCTATTTCCAGGTTACTGCATAGACACAAGTGCAGTTATAGATTTATGGAGAAGAGTATATGCTCCTGATGTTTTCCCTTCGGTGTGGAAGGAAATTGAAAATCTTATTTCTCAGAGATACCTTATCACACCTCACGAAGTTCTTAATGAACTTGAAGGATATTTTGATAAGAATGATGAACTCTTGAAATGGGCAAAAAAGCATAAAACAATGTTTAAAGACCTGGATGATGCACAACTGCAACAAGTTCAGAACATTTTAAAAGAATTCCCAAGATTTGTTGATGAGAACAAAGAGACACCAGAAGCCGACCCTTTTGTTGTTGCCCTTGCTATGTCTAAAGGGTGGACTGTTATCACTTCAGAGCAACCTGCAAACCTAAATGCAAACCCAGGTGCACGTCCCAAAATTCCAAATGTATGCGAACATTATAATGTTAAGTGTATTTACCAATTGCTAGAATTTTTCAGAGAGCAGAAATGGAAATTTTAGGGGACTAGCTAGGTAATGAAGCAAACTGAAACTTGCCCAACCATCGGCTTCTGCCATAATTGTGCTATATTAAAAATACGGTATGAGACACAGCAGGCTAGCCCAAGCAGGAACAGAATTGATATATTCCGTTTACACACAACACCATACTAAATAAGATATAGAAGAGTCTTTTCATGAAAGGAGAAAGTAAAAGGCAAGGATGGATTTAGAGATTCAAGGGTCGCTTCTCCAGGCAGCTGATAAACTTGTTGGCTTTGTGAGCGAGTTAATGCGAACCTCAAAGACCGAAGAAGACCTGCGGATTGGCTTCGAAAAAATCTTAGACCCACTGCTGAAGAGCATTGGTGTCGAATCCCAACCAAGCTATGAGCGTCTAGGTGCCGAAGCAAAAACAGTTTATCGAGGTCGCCCGGATGCAGTGCACGGGCAAGTCATTATCGAGTATGAACCGCCTGGGGCATTTTCTTCTAATCACACCGTGCTTCATGCCCATGAGCAATTGGTTGGCTACATGACAGCAGAAGCTCAAGGTCACAAAACTGATCCCCTCGGTTTATTGAATCGGCTTGTAGGTGTAGGTTTTGATGGTCACTCTATCTTCTTTGTTCAGTATCCACGAAGGAAAAACGGAAAGACAACGACAATAGACAAAGCATTGTTTATTCGCCACGGTCTCTATCCTTTTGCTCCAGAAAGTGCCCGCACTCTTCTCACATACCTGCGTGCCCTCGCCCGTTTGCCACTTACCGCGGAGCACCTCGCCGATAAGTTTGGACCAAAAAGCAAAATCGCTCCAATGGCTGTATCAGCGTTTGCCGATGCATTGGAAAATTGGGGTGGGGCAAGAGTGCGCGTCTTTTTCAACGAGTGGAAACGCTTGTTCGGGATCGTCTATGGGGAGCAATTTAGCACCCAACAAGCAGAAGAAGCACAGGCACTTTCTCGTCTTTATGGCGTAGGCAAGGAGACGGACTTTCAAGAATTGCTTTTCTCTGTCCACACTTATTTTGCGCTTATGATGAAGCTTATTGCTGCCGAGCTTGTCACCCTCAAGGAAAATACTTTCACTGCATCATTCTCCCACCAGCTTACACATACTTCAAAAGAAGGTTTACAAGCACAACTGGCCGATATTGAAGACGGTGGCATTTACGCTAAGCGAGGTATCACTAATTTTCTTGAAGGCGATTTTTTCCAATGGTACTTAGATGCCCTTTCGCCGCGTCTTGAAGAAGCCATCAGAGAAATAGCCAGAGGGCTTTCCGAATTTGAGCCAGCAACAACTACCATCGACCCGGAATCTGCTCGGGATCTTATCAAGAAACTCTATCAGTACTTAGTGCCGCAGGAGGTGCGACATAAACTCGGTGAATACTATACCCCCGATTGGCTCGCTGAACTGGTTTTGAATGAGGTCGACTATAAGGGAAATACGCTTAAGCGCTTGCTCGACCCTGCCTGTGGTTCTGGTACATTTCTTGTTCTCGCCATTCAACGAGCAAAGGAATATGGACGAACTCATAATGAACCTCCACTTGAAACAGCCCAAAGAATCGTTGCAAATATCTGGGGGTTTGACCTGAATCCTTTAGCGGTTATCGCTGCCCGCACCAACTATCTTTTTGCGC
>MNYE01000051.1 GCA_001873005.1 Dehalococcoidia bacterium CG2_30_46_9 | reverse complement strand
ATCGAAAGAATTACAGGATATTCCAGAGCACAGGTATCCAGATTGATAAGAAGATATAAACAGACAGGGCAGCTGAAGAAAATGGAATACGGAAGACACCGGTTTCCCAGGAAATATACCCCATCAGAAGTTGGACTGTTGGCCAAAACAGATGAATTACACGAGTGGTTAAGTGGACCAGCAACCAAAAAGATTATGGGGCGAGAATACGAAGTATACGGACACCCTGAGTTTGGAAACATTTCCCGGATATCTGTGGCCCATTTATACAATCTGAGAAAAAGGTAACACTTATCGGGGTATGTTCAGACGATTTACCGCGACGAAACCTGTTGTATCCAGGATTGGAGAGCGAGCGAAGCCGCATCCTAAGGGGCAGCCTGGTTATATCCGAATAGACACGGTTCATCAGGGGGATTTCAATGGTGGCAAAGGAATATACCATATCAATGCTGTGGATGAGATAACGCAGTGGGAAATCGTAGCCTCGGTGGAAAGGGTATCTGAAACCTACCTGGTGCCAGTACTGGAAAGCATGTTAATTCAATTCCCTTTCGTTATCCGGGGATTTCATTCCGATAATGGCTCAGTGGTGCACAAAAACTTGGGATATGCTCATATCCCGCAAGCATGCGCCGAATTGCTCAACGGGTATCACAAAGGCTTCTTAAATCCGTATATCAATTTCCACCGGCCTTGTTTCTTCCCGGTGTTTGTTATCGACCACAGAGACAAATTGCAGAAAGGATGGTGAATGCTCGTTCCAATTCTCTAAAAACGCTGGAAAGCCCCTTTAAAAGAACGACCAAATTATGAGTCCTGGGGAACTCGCCTATCCCCTGAATCAAGTTCAGGGCTTACTCTGTTACACATGCCGTCATCCCTGCTTCAGGGCCCAGTCATAGGGTATATCATTGTCAAAGGGGTCAATACGGAATTCGTCAGGCTCTTTGTGGTTATAGTGTTGAGTGACGGTGTTTACCACATAGGCAGGCTCGGAGCTGTAGGCTTTGAAGCCATGGAGAACGAGGGCAGGGATGTGTATGAGCATGGGGTTGTCCTCGCCCATGAAAAACTCGTTGACCAGTCCTTTGGTGGGAGAATTCTCTCTCTGGTCATAGAGGGCAACTTTTGCCATACCTTTAACCACCACCATGTTATCGGCTTGATTTTGGTGATAATGCCAGGCTTTTACTACGCCAGGATAGCAGGTAGTGACATATACCTGACCAAATTTCTCAAACATGGGGTCATCGCAGCGGAGCATTTCCATAAGCTTCCCTCGCTCATCGGGTATCCACCTCAGTTGCTTTACCTGGACGCCGTTTATTAGTTGCTTTGATTTGGCTTCAAATTTTTTGCCTTTAGCTATCATGACTAGCCTCCTTTGTACTCCGCGTCGGTTAGATACGCCGTTCCAGTCTCTCGTAAAAGTTTTCCCTAGAGCCGACCATAATAAGTATAGCCGATTTGGCTGTCTCCGAAACCTTGTAGACAATTCTATATTCGGTTCCCCTGTAGGAAAAAGTATATTTACGGAGGCCTCTAGATTTTCCTCGCAGGAATTTGCTTTGGTGTGGATCGGATTTAATTGATTCAAGGTGCTTGTTTGCTATTATCTTTTGAAGCTGGCGTGGCAACTTCTCAATGTCCTTCTCAACTGAGCGAGGAATAACAAGTTCATACATTTACTTACCTAATTTGGTCTGGAGCTCCCCCAGGGTTATAAACTTTCCTTCTTTAATCTCCCCGGCTACTGCATCTTCACTCTTAGCCAACATCTCGAGAATCTCTGGGGCATTTATCCAATCCTCTTCTTTCTCTTCCTCCACCAATTGGTGATAAGCCTCTCGAATCTGCTTTGGGGTTAAATAAATAGTTACAGGGATCATCTTTTCTTCTTGTTTAGCCATAGCTCATTTTGCTCCTTCCTCTAAATTTTATTTGATATATCCTTTGCTTATCATATAGTCTTTGAGAGCTTCTTGCCAGGGTCTCATATCATCCAGACCTAAAAGCCTGAGATGATAGTTGTCGAGGACTGAAAAGCTGGGTCTTTTAGCTTTTTGGAGATACTGGTCTGAGGTTATGGGAATGATGGGGGTTTTCAAGCCTGCTTGCTTCAATATCTCTTTAGCGAACTCATACCAGGAACAAGAGCCCCTGTTAGTGATATGGAATATACCATAATATTCAGTAGTTATAAGCTGGGTTATCTTTGTGGCTAAATCTTTGCTATAAGTAGGGGAGAATATCTGGTTATTTACCACCTTCAGTTGATGCCGCTCTTGAGCAAGCTTCAGTATGGTTTCCACAAAGTTGCCGCCTTTGCCACTGGCGCCAGCGGCTCCGAAGAGCCCTGAACTTCTGATTATAAAGTGCTTCTGACAAAGATGCCGTACAAAGTCTTCTCCAGCTAGCTTGGACTTGCCGTAAATGCTAATTGGAACAGGCGTGTCGAATTCGGTGTAAGGAATGGTGCGAGGTTCAGCTTCACCGCCAAAGACATAGTCGGTGCTTATGTGAATCAGCTTTGCTCCAAGCTCCTGGGCTGCCACGGCTGCATTCCGTGCCCCTAAGGCATTCACCTGAAAGGCTTTATCTTGTTCCGTTTCACAGTCATCAACTCGGACATAGGCAGCGGTGTTTATAATTGTGTCAGGCTTATATTTACCGAACACCTGTTTGACCGAGTTCATATTGGTGATTTCGATATCGCTATGGGTAAGCGGGATGAGCTGGAAATGTTGGAGGGACTGGCAGAGGTCAGTTCCTAGTTGTCCATTGGCGCCGGTGACTAAGACTTTCATCTTTGAGAATACATCTTATCGTAATATTTGGCGTATTCGCCGCTTTTTATCTTACGCCACCAAGGCTCGTGATTCAGATACCAGTCAACGGTAGCTGCCAGCGCTTGCTCAAAGGAATAAAAAGGCTTCCAGCCTAGCGCCTGGGTTATTTTACCAGCATCCAGGGCATAGCGACGGTCATGGCCAGGGCGGTCAGCGACAAAGCTTACCAGGCTCCGTGGCTTACCCATTATATCCAGAAGTTGATGAATGAGTTCTAGATTCATTTTTTCCTGATTAGCCGCAACATTATATATTTCTCCGGGCTTTCCTCTCTGGATAGCTAAATTTAAAGCTCGGCAGTGGTCGGCAACATAAATCCAGTCCCTTACATTTAGTCCATCTCCATAGATAGGAATTGGCTTATTTTCCCAGGCCTTGGTTATAGCTAAGGGGATAAGCTTTTCCGGGAATTGGAACGGTCCCAAGTTATTAGAGCATCGCGTGATGATTACAGGGAGTTGATAAGTTTTCCAGTAGGCATGGCATAAGAGGTCAGCAGCGGCTTTGCTGGCAGCATAAGGGCTGTTGGGAGATAGGGGCGATTTTTCCGTGAATTTGCCATTTTGTATAGAGCCATAGACCTCGTCAGTAGATACCTGGATAAATCTTCCTACTCTGTATTGGCGTGCTCCTTCAAGCAATGTCTGGGTGCCTTTTATATTGGTTTCGATGAAAGGCGTGGCATCTAGAATACTGCGGTCAACATGAGACTCAGCCGCAAAGTTTACAATTGTGTCATAGCCACCATGTAAAAGGTTATTGATTAATTCTCTATCGGCTATGTCACCTATGACAAAGTGGTATCTGGGATCATTTTCAATATCCCTCAAGTTCTCCAAATTCCCGGCGTAGGTGAGCTTATCCAGATTTGTTATTTCGCAATTGGGATGCTCGCTAAGAATATAATGAATGAAATTGCTGCCGATAAAGCCGGCACCGCCAGTTACAAGAAGCTTCATTTTTATAGCTCTACTTTAGCATCATCGCCGAGGAAAAGCCTCAGCGCTTTGAAAGTCTGCTCCTCTTTTATGACCTCTGTGCCCTTACCGATAATACTATCAGCAAGGCGCTCTATATTGATTATATGACAATCCTGCAAAATCACTGAGTGCTCTATGGAGGAGTTCTGAATTACTGTACCAGCACCGATGCTGGTGAAAGGACCGATGAAGGAGCTCCTAATCTGGCAATTCTCGGCGATAGACACCGGACCTCTGATAGTGCTGTTTCCTATCTTCGTTCCTGGTCTAATCTCAACTCTGCCCACTATCTGGCTCGCAGTATCAATTTCACCTTTTATATCGCACTTCAGGAGATCATCAAGGACAACCCGGTTGGCTTCAAGAAGATCATCCTTTTTGCCAGTATCAAGCCACCAGCCATCCAGGATGTAACTTTGAACATTTTTCTTTGTATCAATAAGCCTCTGAATAGAATCGGTGATCTCCAACTCGCCACGCCAAGATGGTTTGATGTAAGCAATAGCTTCATGAACAGCGGGGGAGAATATATATACACCAATAACTGCTAGGTTACTTTTGGGATGCTTTGGCTTTTCCTCGATACGATACACCTTTCCTTTTTCATCCAGCTCAGCAATACCAAAAAGATGAGTCTCCTTAACCACTTTGAGTAAAATGAGAGCATCAGGGGAGCTCCTATTAAATTGCTCCACAAATTGGACTATTCCTCCTTGAATAAGATTGTCACCAAGGAACATAAGAAAGGGGGAGTCACCCAGAAAATCCTGTGCTGTTTTCACTGCGTGAGCGAGCCCCAAAGGCTCAGGTTGCAGGATATAGGTAATTTGAGCATTCCATTTTGAGCCATCTCCTACAGCCTCTTTTATATAAGAGCCAGTTTCTGGAGAAATGATAATGCCTATGTCTGTAATTCCTGCTTCCTTAATCTGGTCCAATACATAAAACAGAATTGGTTTATTGGCTACGGGAAGCAGTTGTTTAGCAATAGTATTAGTCAGAGGCTTGAGTCTTGTGCCCTTACCACCAGCTAAGATTAAAGCTTTCACCTAACTCCCTGTTGTGGTTTTGTTACATTATGCGCTTTAGCCTGGGGTTGGGAGTAATGCCGGGCATTCTGCCTCTTTTGGCAATGGGTTTGCCTGCTACTTCGTGAAGATCCGCGGTAAAATCAATTGGCTTGGCATCACTGATATAGTTACCAACAGCTAAGATGTCGACAGGAGCTCCTTCATTGATAAAGTATCTGATGCGTTCGGGGTCAAGTCCACCACTGACAACTATTTTCACGTCCTTAAATCCCTCAAGATCCAGCCAGGCTCTCACTTCTTTGACCAAATCAGCAGTAACCCTACCCCTTTCTGAGGGAGTATCTAATCTTACGCCTTGTAACCTTCTTTGCATTGCTTTGGCGACAGTAACACTTTCTCTAACCTCATCCTCAAAGGTGTCCACCAGAGCAATACGTGGCACTTCAGGAGGCATATACTTATCAAAGGCAATAGTAGCCCGTGCGGTGCTGCCCAGGATGATGATAAGGGCGTGGGGTATAGTGCCTGTGGGCTGGATGCCAGCGAGTTTTGCCCCAGCGCTACTGGCGCATCCAGTACAGTCCCCAACAATGGCAGAATATTCCATAATGCCGACCACTGAAGGATGAACATGGCGGGCACCAAAGCTAATAACTGGAATGCCTTGAGCGGCATCAACACATTCTCGGGCAGCAGTGGCCCAACCACTGCAATGAGAGAGCATGCCCAGATAGGTAGTTTCATAAGCTCCGTAGCTTTGGTAGGGAGCTCTTATTCGCAGAACCACCTCTTTTCCAGCAAAAGACTCACCTTCAGATAATGCCCAGACTTCACGATTACCCTCCGGAAGAACTTTGGCTAGCAGAGCTTTGACCTCCTCTATGCCGCAGAGGATGCCAGCTCGCCTGGTAAATACTTCCATGGTAGCTACGGGATTGACTCCTTCTCTCTTAAGTATTTCTACGGTGCGGGGAAAATAGACATCGGCAGTCTCTCCACTCAACCAAGAATCAGGAATTTCGAAACGAGGCTGAGACACCTTAATTGTTGGTTTGATAAGCTTGGCTCCAAGCACTCTCTCCATGTAGTCCAGGGCGAAGAGGTGAGCCTTTTTGTCGAAGGAAGCAACACAATCAACGGGGACTTCAACTTCATATCCTCTGTCTCTGGTATCAATTACTGCGTGCAGGACACAAATATGGGTGCATACACCACAGATGACTATGGTTTCGGGTTTAATTGCCTCTAGTTTCTTCTCTAAAGAAGTGTTGTAGAAACTGCTAAAAGTTCTTTTTGGTATTATTTCACCCGGATATTGCAAAAGCTCGGGTATGAGTTCAGCTTCCTCAGTACCTTCAATGCAATGGGATGGGAACATTCTGAATTCTGGGTCGTCAGGTGTATGGTGGTCACATAAATAGAAGATTTTTGAGTTCTGCTTTAACTCTCGCTCCAGTAATTTCTGGACATTGGGTATGATACTCCGGGCCTCGATGCCGCAGTAAAGTGGATAGCCCTCCTCGAGAAAGCCACGTAGCATGTCTAATACGATTACTACTCTAGCCATACCATCACCAATGGTCGGGCTCTGGTCTATAGTTTTCCTGCAGGTAGGCAATATAATCCCCTAACAGGGAAGCTGCCCTTCTATTGTTATTCGCGCTCAAAGCCTCCAAGATATTCTGGAGCATCCCTATTTCATTGTCTATCTGTGACACCAGGTTGCAGATATTGCCGCAGCAAGAACCCCACTCAGCCCTGGCTAGATGAGATTGCTTTATCTCTATCATATTTTCTATATCAGCAATACACTCTGCTTCACTTCCTTGGTGAGCTAACCTATCTTTAATAGCAATAACGCTCTCCATAGCTTCCTTGCTTATCATTAACATTATAATTCACCCTCACCTAACCTCTCCCTTGAAGGGAGAGGAATTTTTACCGAAGTTAGTGTCTGAAATGGCGAACACCAGTGAATACCATAGCAACGTTGTGCTTATTCGCTATCTCAATCACCTCGCTATCCTTTACTGAGCCACCAGGCTGGATAATAGCAGTAACTCCACCATGTATTGCCAATTCAGGGCCGTCGCTGAAGGGGAAGAAGGCATCGGAAGCAAGGACGCTGCCCTTTGCTCTATCACCGGCTCTTTCTAGAGCTAGCTTAACACTTACCACGCGGCTTGGCTGCCCAGCCCCCATACCCAACAATGTATTGTCCTTAGCGATAACTATGGCATTGGATTTTATGCTCTTAGCCGCTTTCCAGGCAAAGAGCAAGTCAAATAGTTCTTCTTCTGTCGGTGTGCGATTGCTGACTACGCGAGGCTGAAACTCTGATTCGGTTAGGAAATCTGGACTTTGGACCAAGAAGCCGCCTTTAACATAGCGAAAATCAAGGTGCTGTTTATTTAAGTCTGGCATAGGCACTTTAAAAAGGCGTAAACTCTTTTTACTCTGCAATAGTTCCAGTGCTTCTTTTTCATATTCTGGCGCCATAATGGCATCATAATGAGTTTTATCTATTTCCTCGGCGGTAGATAAATCTATGGCTCGATTGGCAGCAACTACACCACCAAAGGCAGCCACAGGGTCCCCTGTGAGAGCCCGGCGATAGGCTTCAGCTAAGTCGTCATGGGAAGCAAGTCCGCAGGAATTATTGTGCTTCATTATGGTAACGGTGGGGGCAGCGAAGTCACTCAGTACGTTTAAGGCAGCGTCTAAATCGAGCAGGTTATTGAAAGAGATCTCCGGTCCACTAAGCTGGATGAGGGAAGCTAATCCTTCTTGTCTTTGCTTCACATTTTGTTCAATGTAAAAGGCAGCTTGTTGATGGGGATTCTCTCCGTAGCGAAGGCTATAGCCTTTTTTCAACGCTATGGTCATTTCTTCAGGAAAAGTCTCTTCACTAAGGTATTGGGCGATAGCAGTATCATAGATAGCTACATGCTGGAAGGCTTTTTGCGCTAATCTTTTTCTCTCTTTTAGGTCTATATCACCCTTGTCACTGCGAGTCCTTCGCTCCCTGTCATTCTGAGGGAGCGAAGCGACCGAAGAATCTTGCTCAGGGTAAACTCCGCGAAGCAATCTCAGAATCGGGTCATAATCTTTAGGGTCAACAATTACCAGAACTGAAGGGAAATTCTTGGCTGCCGAGCGGAGCATAGTCGGACCACCAATATCAATATTTTCCAGCGCCTCATTGAGGGAAACATCTGCCTTGCTCACTGTTTCCACAAAGGGGTAGAGGTTTACCGCTACTATATCAATAAGCTCAATACGGTTTTGGCTTAGTTCAGCTAGGTGTTGGGGAAGATCACGCCGTGCCAGGATACCTCCGTGTACCGCGGGATGCAAAGTCTTCACTCTGCCATCAAGGATCTCAGGAAAGCCAGTTAGTTCCGAGACACTGTGCACTTTTATTCCCGCAGCCTCGAGGGACTTTTTTGTGCCCCCAGTGCTAAATATCTCAATGCCCAGTTCTTGTAGGCCTCGAGCGAAATCGGCTATTCCCGTCTTATTGGAAACGCTTATTATGGCACGCATAATTCCTCCTTAATCAAATGTTACCCCTTCTTTCCCCTGCGTCTTGACTATCTCGCCAATAACTCTGGTTTCAGACAAGGTGCCAGTAAGTTTGTTTGCTTCCTGTGGTGAGCAGATGATTACCATACCTATCCCCATATTAAATACCCGGTACATCTCCGCCTCATCTATATTGCCTTTTTCCTGAATAATATTGAAGATTGGTGGAACATCCCACGAACCCTTATAAAGATGGGCAGCAAGACTTCGAGGCAAAACACGAGGTATGTTACCGATAAAGCCACCGCCAGTGATATGAGCTAAGCCTTTAATCAATGGCAGAACCGTTTTGAGTTCCTGATAGTAGCAACGATGAACCTGAAGTAATTCCTCACCCAGAGTTTTCCCTAATTCGGGGTAGAAGCGATATAGGCAAGTTGAATCTTCCTCGACTCTAAAAATATGTCGTACTAGCGAATAGCCGTTAGTATGTAAGCCGGATGAGGGCAAGCCCAGGATAACATCTCCAGCGACAATAGGGCTGCCATCAATTATTTCCCCTTTCTCTACCACCCCTACGATGAAGCCAACCAGGTCATAATTTCCGCTGCAGTAGATGCCCGGCATTTCGGCAGTTTCGCCACCGATTAAAGAGCAACCAACCTCTTTGCAAGCCTTAACCATGCCGGCAACCATAGCCTCTATTTGCTCGGGCACCAGTTTTTCCATAGCGATATAGTCAAGAAAGAAAAGTGGCCTGGCGCCACAGCAAAGAATATCGTTAACACAGTGGTTGACGATATCCATGCCTACGGTATCATGCTTATTTAATAATGAAGCAATCTTGAGCTTGGTGCCAACACCATCGACACTTGAGACCAGAACTGGCTCATTATATCCTTCGAATTTGAATATGGAGCCAAAAGAGCCAAAATTTAGAACAGAAGAACAAAGGGTGGAGGATACCTGCTTGGCGATGTTTTCTTTAATCTTATTAGCTACATCAATACCTACACCGGCAGCAGCGTAAACTCCTTTAAACTTTGCTGCCACTGAACTCCTCCTTTTGAGATACTTCCAAAGCCAACTTATCCATCCCGATTTGTACTGGGATGGGGTATTCGCCGGTAAAGCAAGCAAGACAGAAAATATCTCTGGGCAAGCCCACAGCACGAATTAAGCCATCAAGGCTAAGATAGCCAAGTGAATCAACATTAAGGAATTCTTTGATTTCAGGAACAGTTTTTCTCGCGGCAATTAGTTCCCATTGAGTCGCCATATCTACGCCGAAGAAGCACGGGTAACGGATAGGCGGGGCACAGATACGTAGATGCACTTCAGCAGCACCAGCTTTCTTAAGTAAACTAACCACTCGAGGAGTAGTGGTACCGCGAACAATGCTGTCGTCAACAACAACCAATCGTTTCCCGGAAATTACCCGGGAAAGAGGATTGAATTTCAATTGCACGCCAAGTTCTCTTATTCTTTGGTCGGGTTCAATAAAAGTACGACCAACATAGCGGTTTTTTAACAAGCCTTCGCAGTATGGGATGCCTGAGGCATTGGAATAGCCAATGCCGGCAGCGATAGCCGAGTCCGGAACGCCCATAACCAGATCGGCGTCAACCGGGTATTCCCGTGCCAGCATCTCACCCATAGCTAGTCTGGCCTGGTAAAGCAATTTTCCTTCAATCATACTATCAGGACGGGCAAAATAAATATATTCAAAAATGCACAAAGCCTTTTTCCCACTTTTACCTTTGAAACTCCTTACTCCCTCACTATCAATAATGATAATCTCCCCGGGCTCAACTTCCCGAACGAGGTCAGCACCTATATGATCTAGGGCACAGGTTTCTGAGGCAATGGCCCACCCTCCATTAATGCTTCCCAAGCAAAGAGGGCGCACACCCATAGGGTCACGAACTCCAATTAGCTTGTCCTTCGTCAGGATTGTCAGCGAATATACTCCCTGGAGACGGTGCATGGCATATTCAATCTTTTTCTCTAAATCCTTAGCTGGAGAAGCCAAAATAAGGTTGGCAATGACTTCGGAATCAGTGGTGCCACAAAAATTGCAGCCATGCTCTTCAAGCTCATCATGCAGCAATTTAGCATTAACAATATTGCCGTTATGAGCTAAGGCAATAGTCAAACCGTCTGATTTTGCCATCACCGGCTGGGCATTGGTTAACTTGCTCGACCCTGTAGTAGAGTAGCGGTTGTGCCCAATACCAATGTATCCTTTAAGTAGAGCCAGGTCATTTTCAGTAAAAGCTTGAGAGACCAATCCCATATTGGTATGCACTTTTATGTCATTGCCATTAGCCACAGCAATACCAGCACTTTCTTGCCCACGATGCTGTAAAGCGAAAAGGGCGAAAAAGATAATACGAGCAATATCTATGCCTGGACCATAAATTCCAAAAATACCGCAACTTTCGTGCATAAAGTTGCCTTCGGTATAATTATAGTATATTCTAATCTTTCGGGGCAACTTCTATACAATAATTTTATGGTGTGGTATCATTTAGGACGTTGTTGAACTGAGGAGCGATATGTTAGAAAAGGAAAGCAAAGGAGAAATCGTAGAACAATTCCGGCTTAAAGAGGATGATACTGGTTCTGTAGAGGTGCAGGTAGCGTTGGTCACTGAGCGGCTAAAAAGGCTAACGGAGCATCTTAAGTTATATTCTCATGATTGTCATTCTCGACATGCCCTTCTTAAATTGGTGGGAAAGCGGAAAAGGCTTTTGGCCTATCTCAGTAGGACGGAGCCGGAGAGACATCAGTCTCTTAGTGCTAAGCTGAATTTAGTCAAAGGTGGCCCACATCCACTCGACCCCTTATCTGGCGAGGGACCAGGGGAAAGGAGGCCCTCCCCTCAACCCCCCTTATCTGGCGAGGGACTATAGGTACTATGTCTCAAGTTTTACAGCGTTTAATAGCTGGAAGGTTACTTTCTTTTGAAGTAGGGAAACTAGCTCAGCAAGCAAATGGCACTACCACTATTCGCTACGGGAATACATTGGTTTTGGCTACGGCCTGTGCTGGTCGTGAGCCATTGGAGCGTGGTGATTTTCTGCCTTTGACAGTGGATTATGAGGAAAGACTCTACGCTGCGGGTAAGATACCGGGCAGCTTCTTTAGACGAGAGGGACGCCCCAATCAAGAGGCAACTGTAACTAGCCGGCTTATAGATAGAACTTTACGTCCTCTTTTTCCTAAAGGATTCAATCATGAGATACAGATTATAGCTACAGTGCTCTCTGCTGATAAGGAAAATGATCCTGATATCTGTGCTCTTATTGCTGCTTCGGCGGCTTTAACTTTATCAGACATTCCATTCCTCGGTCCTGTATCGGCAGTGCATGTTGGCTACATTGATGGAAATTTTACCTTAAACCCCACCCTGTCTCAAACCGAGAACAGTTTGTTTGACATAGTTGTTGCTAGCACTAAGGACGCTATAGTGATGGTAGAAGCAGGTGCCAGGGAAGCCCCGGAGAGTTTGGTACTGGAAGCAATCAAATTCGGGCACGAAGCTAACCAGGAAATTATTAAGTTCCAAGAAGAGTTGTGTCAAATTCAGGGCAAGCCCAAGATGGAAATTAAACCACGAGAAACTTCTTCTGAACTCTTGAACCAAATTGCCTCCTTGTTTGATAGCAAACTGGATGGGGTTCTGGAACAAAGAGGAAAATTGCCACGGGAGCGAGCTTTAGATTCCTTGAGAGAGGAAATAAAACAAGCGTTAGGAAATTCTTTTGCGGAGGATAAAATTGAGCTTGCCTTTGAAAGCCAGCTTAGGGTGGAAGTAAGGAGGAGAATATTAAGGACGAGAAAGCACATAGATAGTCGTGAAGCTTGCGAAATTCGTCCCATTTCAAGTGAAGTTGCTCTCTTGCCTTGCACTCATGGTTCGGCATTGTTTACTCGGGGAGAAACACAGATTTTAAGTGTAACTACCCTTGGCTCCGTACGTGAGGAGCAGGCATTGGATGGGTTAGGTTTGGAGAAATCCAAGCGTTTCATGCACCATTATAACTTTCCTCCTTTCTCTACTGGAGAGGTAAAGCGAATAGGAACGCCGGGAAGACGAGAAATTGGGCATGGTGCTCTGGTAGAGCGCGCTATTATCCCTATATTACCCTTGGAAGAGAACTTTCCTTACACCATTCGTTTAGTCTCCGAGGCTCTTAGCTCTCACGGGAGCACATCTATGGGCAGTGTCTGTGCTTCAAGTCTTTCCTTGATGGACGCAGGAGTGCCTATCAAAAGGCCAGTGGCTGGGATAGCTATGGGTCTTGTTACCGGGGAAGGGGGAGACTATGTTATCCTAACTGATATTGAGGGTATGGAGGACGCCTATGGCGATATGGACTTCAAGGTTGCTGGTACATCTCAAGGGATTACTGCCTTGCAACTTGATATCAAACTTAAAGGCGTGAATGAAAAGATTTTAGCTGAAGCGTTAGAGCAGGCTCGCCTGGCTCGCCTGGAGATATTGGGCAAGATGGGGCAAACCATTAGTACCAGCCGTTCTGAACTTAGCCCCTATGCTCCAAGAATGTATGAGATGACTATTGACCCAAACAAGATTGGCAGCGTTATTGGTCCCGGGGGTAGAACTATCAGGTCCATAATAGATGAAACTAAAGCCACGATAGATGTAAAAAGTGATGGTACTATTATTATTGGTTCCTCAACTGAGGAAGCAGCCCAAAAAGCAATAAAAATAATAGAAGATTTAACTCGAGAAGCGAAGCTAGGGGATATTTATACCGGGAAAGTAACTCGGCTGCTAAACTTTGGTGCTATGGTAGAGGTCTTACCGGGAAGGGAAGGCTTGGTACACATCAGCGAACTTGCTGACTACCATGTCGCCAAAGTCGAGGATGTGGTAAAAGTCGGAGATGAGATAATGGTCAAGGTAATCGAGATTGACAGTCAGGGGAGAATAAATTTGTCACGTAGAGCGGTACTTGAAGGGCTTTCTCGCTTGCCTGGAGCTAGGGTGAGAGATACTTTAGCTCCTAAATATCAGGGGCACAACAGTAGGGATGCTAAGCCCTAATTAGCCTCCTTTGAAGGGGGAAGATTAAGGTGAAGTAACCGTTCACCTGAGTGCCATCCTGAGGGAGCCCTTCGCTTCCTGTCATTCTGAGCCGAAGGCGAAGAATCTCAGAGACCCTTCGCTCCGCTCAGGGTGACATAGGGAGTGGGTGAACGCTTACAGGCGAAAGATGGAAATCTTAAGGGTAGTTATTAACGGAGCTTTGGGCAAGGTGAGTCGAGAGGTAACCAAAGCGATAGATAGCGAGCCCGGGATGAAGATAGTTGGTGCTACAGAGAAAGAAGTAACTCAATACTATTTCGCTCTGCCGGAAACATCAGAATTAGTGCCTTTTTCCTCCGATTTGGATTCCCTACTGAAAAAATGCCAACCAGATGTCGTGGTGGATTTTACCAACGCCGAAGCCTCTATGGCGTCTGCTCGTATTGCTCTTAAACAAAAGGTTAATATGGTTATAGGCACCACAGGCCTTTCTGAGGAAAATTTAGCCGAGATTAGTGAGTTATGTCACGCTTATGAAGTTGGAGCCGTAGTGGCTTCTAATTTTTCTTTAGGAGCAGCAGTCCTAATTCGTCTATGCAAAATTGCAGCCAACTTTTTTGCCCATGCTGAGATCATAGAAATGCATCATGACAAGAAAATTGATGCTCCTTCAGGTACAGCTATAGCTACGGCAAAAGCTATGTCACAAGCACGCTCTGAGCAAGGCGAAGAACCTCCCTTCATTTATCATAAAGCTGAGAAGGAAATTATTAGCGGTACCCGGGGAGGGCAATTGGATGGCATAGCTATCCATAGCCTGCGCATGCCCGGATTTATGGCCTGTCAGGAAGTAATATTTAGTGGAACTGGCGAGACTTTGAGCTTGCGGCATGAAGCTATAAGTCGAGAGTGTTATGCGCCAGGCGTCATTCTGGCAATTAGGGAAGTGGTAAAACACAAGGGGTTGATTTATGGATTAGATACCTTACTTGATGTAAAATGAAGGAATTCAATGTAGCTATCGTTGGGGCTACTGGGCTTGTAGGGCAGGAATTCATTAAGATACTGGAAGAACGGGATTTTCCCGTAGGTTCAATGCGATTATTGGCCTCGGAGCACTCCTCAGGGTCAAGTCTCTTCTTTAAGCACCAAAGGATTCAGATTGAGGAAGCTTTGGAGGAGAGTTTTCGTGGTGTTGACATTGCCCTATTTTCTGCTGGTGCTGATGTCAGTCGGCGTCTATCACCTTTGGCTACCCAGGCGGGAGCAGTAGTTATTGATAATAGTGCCGCTTTCACAATGGAACCATGGGTTCCATTGGTAGTTCCTGAAGTAAATCCCGAGGACATAGAATGGCATAAGGGAATAATCGCCAATCCCAATTGTTCCACAATCCAGATGGTGGTAGCTCTTTATCCTTTACATAAGGTTAATCCCATAAAGCGAATTGTGGTCAGCACATATCAATCGGTATCCGATTGTGGAGCTGCCGCGATGAAGGAAATGATCAGTCAAACAAGGGCAATCTTGGAAGGGCGGCGTGTTTGCCCCCACATCTATTCCCATCAAATAGCCTTTAATGTTTTGCCTGAGATCGACGTTTTTTTAGATAATGGCTATACCAAAGAAGAGCAAAAAATGCTTGCGGAGACGCGAAAGATAATGCATGCTCCTGATATCGCCATCTCAGCAACTTGTGTTCGGGTTCCGGTCTATTTCGGGCATAGCGAAGCGGTAAATGTAGAGTTTACCTCGCCCATTACCCCCGATGAAGCGAGGAAGATTCTGGCTCAAGCACCCGGGGTGAGAATTCTTGATGAGCCTAGTGTCAGTTTTTATCCTCATGCCTGGGCAGCCAGCGGATCAAACCATGTATTTGTGGGCAGAATAAGGAAGGACATTTCTCACCCCAACGGACTAGTTATGTGGATCGTAGTTGACAATGTACGCAAAGGGGCAGCATTAAATGCTGTTCAGATTGCTGAGCTTGCCCTACTATGATAAATATGAAATCCCAAGCACCAAACCCGAAACAAGGAATTAGGATTTTGAATTTAGAGCATTGGAACTTTGAAATTGTTTAGAGTTTAGGATTTGTTTATAAATGAATAAATTAGGACGTTTGTTGACAGCCATGGTAACGCCTTTTAATGCTGAGGGTGCTCTTGACTATCGGCAGGCTAGAGCGCTGGCAAGAGCTTTGCTAAATTCAGGTAGTGATGGCGTGTTACTTTCTGGCACTACCGGGGAATCCCCGACACTTACCAGGGAGGAAAAACTGCGTCTCTTCGCCGAAGTGAAGTCGGAAGTAGCTAACCGAGGAGCAGTAGTGGCTGGCACAGGAAACTATAACACTAGAGAAAGTCAGGAATTGACCAAGGAGGCAGAGAAGATAGGTGTTGATGCTTGCCTGCTGGTGGTCCCTTATTATAATCGTCCTACCCAACAAGGCTTGTATCAGCATTTTAAAGCTATCGCTGAGGTCACCAGCTTGCCCTGCATTATTTATAATGTACCCTCGCGCACCGTCACCAATATCTCCGCCGATACCGTAATCAAATTAAGCCAGATTAACAACATTGTGGGCATAAAAGAAGCCAGCGGCAATCTAGAGCAAATAGCCAAGATCATAGAAGAAACCAAAGCGAAGCGAAGTCCTGAGCCCTTCGCTCCTTGTTATTCTGAGCGTAGCGAAGAATCTCGTAGCGCTCAGGGTAAACTCCACGAAGAACCTGATAACGCTCAGGACAGGCTCCGCGAAGGATCTGGTAAATTTCTGGTTTACAGTGGCAACGACAATGATACCCTGCCTATACTTGCTCTAGGTGGCTATGGTGTAATCAGCGTTGCCTCTCATATATTAGGAATCCAGATTAAAAAAATGATGGAAAAATTTCTTAACGGTGAAGTTCAGGAGGCAGCTAGTATCCATCGCCATTTATTGCCTTTGCTAAATACTCTATTTGTCGTTCCCAACCCCGTGCCTATTAAATACGCTCTAAATTATCTCGGCTTTCCTGTAGGCAAACCCCGTTTGCCTTTAGTTGAGCCTGATGAAGAGCCAGCACAACTTATCCGGGCGACGTTAGCAAGATACAAGATTGACCTGCCTCTACCAAGCTCTAAGCAAAAATCAAAAGGCAAAAGTAAAAATGCAAAATGACAAGGCAAAATTTAAAAAATCAGTTTTTAGTAGAGCCTCTTTGCATTTTGAATTGTAATTTTGATTCTTTATCTTTGATTCTTGATTTTCTTCTTATCACCTGTTCGCGCTTCGGTCCTACTGAGATAAGACTCATAGAGCAGGAAAGGAGTCCTTCCAGTCTGGCGATATAACAGCGAGCCCTGGTTGGCAACCGAGCAAAGTCACGAATTTCGCTTATTGATTCTTGCCAACCAGGTAATTCTTCGTATACCGGCTGACATTTTTCTAGAACAGATGAACTGCTGGGGAAGAAATCTATAATCTCGCCGTTGAACTTGTAAGCGGTACATATTTTAATTGAGGGAAGACCATCATAAACATCAAGGTGTGTCAGGGCTATACTATTGAATCCATTTATCTGCACGCTGAAGCGACCAGCCACAGCGTCAAACCAGCCACAGCGCCTTGGCCTGCCCGTAGTGGCTCCATACTCATGCCCCTTTTCCCGTAAGAGATGCCCAGTGTTATCCATTAGTTCCGTGGGCATGGGGCCCCCACCAACTCTGGTGACGTAAGCTTTAAATACACCCACGACCTGGCTTATCTCTCTTGGGCTCAAACCTGTTCCGATGGCTGCTGCCCCAACTAATGGCGATGACGAGGTCACATAAGGATAGGTACCAAAATCAGGATCAAGCAAAGTTCCTTGCGCACCCTCTAACAAAACCAAATCTCCCCTAGCCACCGCCTGACGAATTATGGAGCTGGTTTCCTTAATAAGAATAGCTAAACGCTCTCCATAGTGACAATACTGTTCATAGATTTCTTCCAGTGATAGAGATGGGACTTTATATACCTGGGTCAAAATAGCATTCTTGAGTTCCAGGACTGTTTTCAAACGACTCAAAAAGACATCCTTGTGCAATAAATCTCCGGCACGAAGTCCGATGCGAGCCACTTTGTCGCTAAAGACAGGACCAATACCTCTTCGTGTGGTACCTATAGACTTTTTGCCACGCCTTTCTTCCTCCAGTCCGTCCATAAGCGTATGATAGGGCATAATAAGATGGGTACGGTCGCTGATGATGAGGTGACTCGTGTCTACACCGTGACTCTCTAGATTGTCTACTTCTTCCAGAAGCACTGCCGGGTTGATAGCGACACCATTGCCGATGATACAGGTCACTTGAGGGTAAAAAATACCTGAAGGCACCAAATGTAATCTAAATTCACCGCAAGGATTAACTATCGTATGACCGGCATTATCACCGCCGGAGAAACGCACCACCATGTTTGCTTTCTCTGCTAACAGATCAACTATCCTTCCTTTCCCTTCATCTCCCCATTGACCTCCAATGATAGCAACAACTGCCATATTTCCTCCTTAAAATCAAAAGTCAAAAAGCAAAATGACAGGGCAAAATTTAAAAAATCAGTTTTTAGTAAAACCTCTTTGCATTTTGAATTGTAATTTTAATTTTTTATCTTTGATTTTTGATCTTTTATTTTTCCCCTGTTTGCTTCCCTAAGTAAACTATTCTTTGAACTACGGTGACATAGACAAAGACAAGCAAAATCCACAAAACAATCAAAACTTGACCGACAAACAAACCTATTGCCAGTACTATGACCCTTTCCGCTCTGGTAAATAAACCAACCTGACATTCTAATCCTAATCCTTCTGCCCTAGCTCTTATATAGCTAACAAGAAAAGAGCCGATTAAAACAGCAAAAATAAGCACAATTTCTAAAGTGCTCGCTTTTGGTATATACCAGATTAGCAGACCGCAGAGTACTGCCGCTTCAGAAATACGGTCAACTGTGGAATCTAGAATAGCGCCGAACTTTGTGGTTTGCCTGGTGAACCGGGCCAGCGCTCCGTCAAGGAGGTCAAATAAACCAGAGACCAAGATCAAAACCCCTCCGGTCAAGAAATGTCCAACGGCAAGAAAGTAAGCTGCCGTAATACTTATCCCTAAACCTGTAAAGGTAAGAGTATCAGGTTTCAGTCCGCTTTTTCTCAGAACTGACATTATTGGGGTAGTAATCTGCAAACCGAGGTTTTTTCGTAACTGGGCTAGATTTGCCATTTTGCGCACATGCCATTGCGAGGAACGCAGTGACAAAGCAATCTCTTTTTCCCGCTGCTCGGGTTTCAGGCAATGAGAGATTACCACGCTCCGCTCGCAACCAGGCTACTCTTTTATTCCAGCTAGTTGTAGTTCAGGCAATGTAATTGGCCCCGCTTGCTCCCCTCCAGCGATAAAGGCTTCAGTTCTTAAGCGAGCTTCATCATCAGAGTATTGAATTGGTGGGGATTTCATAAAATAAGATGAAGGCGCTATTATGGTTCCACTTAGACCACGCTCTAAAGCTAATTTACAACATCTTATGGCATCTATGACCACTCCAGCGGAATTAGGGCTATCCCATACCTCCAGTTTTAGCTCCAGGTTTAGCGGGACATCGCCAAAGGTGCGCCCTTCCATTTTTATATAGCAGAATTTGCGGTCAGCTAGCCAGGGCACATAGTCACTGGGACCAACATGAATGTTATCACTACCGATATCATAGTCTAGCTGTGAAAGGACAGCATTGGTTTTGGAGATTTTCTTAGACTCGAGGCGTTCGCGCTCGAGCATATTATAGAAATCAGTGTTGCCACCAAAGTTTAACTGGTAGGTTCGCTCCAATTTGACACCACGATCGCGGAAAAGCCTGGTTAAAACACGATGAACAATAGTAGCCCCAACCTGAGATTTGATATCATCGCCAATCGCAGGTAATCCTTTCTCAGCAAATCTTTTTTGCCAGTAGGCTTCCCGAGCAATAAAGACTGGCATGCAATTGATGAAACCGCAGCCAGCGTCTAGCACCTGTTCTACATACCACTTTGTTGCCATTTCGCTCCCTACGGGCAAATAATTAAGCACCACATCAGTTTTAGTCTCCTTGAGGATGCTTACTATATTGGCAGTGGGTCCTGGCGCTTTGGTAATAATCTGAGATAGATATTTGCCCAATCCATCATGGGTCATGCCGCGATGAACTTTAATACCTGTCTCAGGTACATCGCAAAATTTAATGGTATTGTTAGGTGGAGTATAGATAGCTTCAGCCAGGTCCTTACCTACCTTGTTTTTGTCAATGTCAAACGCGGCTACGAAGTTAATAGCAGATACATGGTAGCCCCCTAGATTAACATGCATTAAACCTGGGACCAGCTTTTCTTCCTTGGCATTTTTATAATAGTAAACGCCCTGAACTAGAGAAGAGGCGCAGTTACCTACACCGATGATGGCTACGTTTATCGTTTCCATATTTGCTAGTTCCTCCTTTTCAAGCTCAATATATCTTATTATACGTAAGAATGTCAAATACTTGCAGGGCAAGATACGAACCCGCCGTAGTTGCCTGATTCATCAGGCACAATTGCCCAATAAATTGGGCAACTACTCGCCAATTTCTCCCATTAACTTAAGCACTCTTGCCCCTCGTTCAATAGAATTATCGTAATGAAAGCTAAGTTGCGGGGCATATCTCAGCTTTAAATGTGATGCTAGCTCCCGGCGCAAGAATCCTGCCGCAGTGTCAAAACCTTCCAATACTTCCTTTTTATTTTCGTTTTCTAAGACGCTAACGAATACTTTGGCTTGCTTGAGGTCGGGTGAAAGTAAAACTTCTGTTACTGAAATGAGTCCACTTAACCGGGGATCATTGACTTCGCGTTCCAGCAGACGGCTGATTTCTCGCTTAATAAGTTCGCTTGTTCGTTCACTTTTCCTCGTCATTTTGGCTTCCTCCATTCCTGAATCAAGTTCAGGACATTGTCTCTATCACGTTACTCTTTCCCTTCGGTAAAGCTCCATAATATCGCCAGATTGCAAATCAGTGAATCCTTCTATGCTTACGCCGCATTCAAGACCGGCGGGGACTTCAGTAATATCCTCCTTAAATCGCCTTAAAGAGGAAACCTTGGATTCACAGATAACTTTTTTTTGCCGTATTATCTTAAGTTGAGCATTTCGCTGTATATTTCCTTCAATGACATAGACTCCTGCCACCTTACCCTTTGCCTTACTGGGGAAAACAGCTCTTACTTCAGCGCGTCCACTCAACACGTCGGCATAAGTTGGCTCAAGCATTCCCTTCAAAGTCTTATCTATATCTTCTATCAACCTGTAGATTACATCATAATTCTGAATACTCACTCCCTCTGTCTCAGCCAATTGTTTAGCTCCTGGTGCTGTACCCATGTTGAAGCCAATGATGATGCCTTTTGAAGCTGCGGCTAAAAGGACATCGCTCTCTGTGATACTACCGCTGGCAGAATGAACAATTCTGACTCCCACTTTTTCTGTGTTTAGCCGCTCTAAAGAATTTTTAATAGGTTCAATGCTGCCCTCTACATCTGTCTTCAAAATAATGTTGAGTTCTTTTATTTGTCCGGCGCTTATTTGCCCTGAAAGAAAGTTCAGGGTTAAGGGACTGCGAGCCACACTTGTTTCTTGCTTCTCTACTATGGTTCGTGCTTGATGCTCACTCTCAACCACAGTAAATACATCTCCTGCTTTGGGTATACCATTTATACCCATGACTGCTACCGGGGCCGAAGGTTCGCCTTTGCGAATTTGCTTCCCGTTATCATCGAACATGGCTTTGATTTTTCCCCAAGTATTACCAGCTACGATGATGTCGCCAATCTTGAGAGTGCCTTTCTGGACAAGAAGAGTAGCTAAAGGACCTTTAGTTTTATCTAGTCTAGCTTCAAGGATTACTCCTTCCGCAGCGCAGTTGGGATTAGCCTTGAGTTCCAGTATATCGGCGACAAGAAATAGGTTTTCCAATAGATCTGGTATTCCCTGTCCCTTTTTGGCTGAAATAGGGACACAAACTATATCACCACCCCATTCCTCAACAATTAAACCTAAATCAGCAAGCTGTTGTTTTACACGTTCCGGACTAGCTTCAGGTTTATCGATCTTATTGATAGCTACTACGATAGATACCCCGGCAGCTTTAGCGTGATTTATCGCTTCCACAGTTTGAGGCATAATACCATCGTCAGCTGCCACCACCAAAACTACGATATCCGTTACCTGTGCCCCATGGGCTCTCATAGCAGTAAAAGCCTCGTGCCCTGGCGTGTCCAGGAAAGTGATTTTGCGTTCATCTACTTTAGTCTGATAAGCGCCAATGTGCTGGGTGATGGCTCCTGCCTCATGGGCAGCCACATCTGTTTTTCTGATACTATCAAGGAGGGTTGTCTTGCCATGGTCAACATGTCCCATAACGGTAACTACTGGAGGGCGGGGTTGCAATCTCTCTCCTGCCTCTATTTTGCGGGTAGGCGAGACTTTACGCTCCGCCTTTTGCCGCACGCTGTAGCCAAAATCCGTAGCTATCATGCTCGCAGTATTAAAGTCAATGGTTTGATTGATGTTAGCCATTATGCCATTTCGCATAAGCCGCTTAATAATCTTCACAGGCTCTACCTTTAAGATG
>MNYE01000125.1:4454-5078 GCA_001873005.1 Dehalococcoidia bacterium CG2_30_46_9 | reverse complement strand
TCTGAATACCATCATAAACAAACTCAAATACCTCAAGCTCTGTGTCTGCCTTAGGACCGCCAGCAATGACTACAGGAACAGGGCAACCTCCTACCACCTTTTCGAACCCCTCACAGTAATAGGTTTTTACTATGCGTGCACCCAATTCGGCAGCAATACGAGAGCACAAGACAAGATAACGGGCATTCCGTTTCTCCAGTTCCTTACCCACAGCAGTAACTGCCATTACCGGGATACCATATCTCTCTCCTTCGTCAACAAGTTTAGCTAAGTTTAATAAGGAATCATGTTCGTAGTCTGTTCCGACAAATATGGAGAGCCCCACAGCGGCGACATTAAGGCGAATAGCTTCTTCCATAGAGGTAGTAATTCCTTCGTGAGCTAGATCATTTCCCACCATGCTCGTGCCACCAGATACCCTGAGAATGATTGGTTTAGATTTCTTAGGGTCTATTGAAGAGCGCAGCACCCCCCTGGTAACGAAAATACCGTCAGCATAAGGTAAAAGAGGCTCTATCGTTTTGCCTGGCTCTTCCAATTTATAGGTAGGTCCCTGGAAGTACCCATGGTCAATGGGCAAGAAGAGACAACGACCATCCGCTTGAATCAACTGTGACAAACGAT
>MNYE01000125.1:3450-4390 GCA_001873005.1 Dehalococcoidia bacterium CG2_30_46_9 | reverse complement strand
GCATGATGAGAAAGCATTTCGTTTATGATAAGATTCCTTCTCTGGTATTACTTACAGGATGAAAATTGTGCTCATACCATTGGGTAATATAGATAGTGAGATAATCGAGGAGCTCAGGAATAAGGTTAAAGCCATTTTTCACTGTCCTGTAGAAATGGAAACAGGTTTTAGTGATTTAGCTCAGGCTTATAACCGCCAAAGGGAACAATATCTTGCCTCGGAACTGCTAGTCATTCTCAATGCCGGGAAAAAAGGGGAAAATGAAAGAGTTGTGGGCATAGCTGATGTTGACCTTTATGCTCCCGGGCTCAATTTCGTCTTTGGCGAAGCAGATATCCGTTCCGGGACGGCAATTATATCTTTGTGCCGTTTAAGGCAAGAATATTATGGCTTGCCGCCGGATAAAAACTCACTTCTGACAAGAGCCACCAAGGAAATAGTTCATGAACTGGGGCATACCTTTGGATTGGGTCATTGTCCTGACAGCAAATGTGTCATGCTTTTCTCCAATAGTTTGGCGGACACGGACTGGAAAGAAGTCAATTTTTGCCCTAAATGTTGCCCTAAAATGGAATTTGTAATATAGTTAGCAATTCGAAATTTTGCTTCAGGAGGTGCAAAATGCAAAAGAGGAGAAAACTTGGCAGAGGGGTTGCCGTGGTTGGTACCGGAATGTCAAAGTTCGGCATGTTTAAAGAGAAGAACTCCAAGGATTTATTTGCCGAAGCTTTTAATGAAATGCTTTCCTCAGTGGATAAAGGTATCGACCCTAAAGATATCCAGGCTCTCTACCTAGGAAATGCCAGCAACGATACCCTTGTCCATCAAATGCATTGGGGACCAATAATTTCGGATTTGATTGGACTTACACCCAAGCCAGCGACGCGGACAGAGGGCGCATGTGCTTCGGGAGCACTTGCCTTTAGAGAGGGCGTTCTCG
>MNYE01000125.1:1758-3362 GCA_001873005.1 Dehalococcoidia bacterium CG2_30_46_9 | reverse complement strand
GGCAATGGCAGCTAGTCCCTATGAAGTAAGAGTGGGGTTTACCTTCCCAGGTGTTTTTGGTGCCACGGCCACGGCTTATTTTGCCAGATATGGAGCTACACGGGAACATCTTATGAATGTAACGATAAAAAGCCACAATAATGCTCGTTTAAACCCAAAGGCACAGTTTAATGTCTCCATCCGCGATATCATGAACCAGAGAATGGAACGAGCCAGGAAGAAAGGAGAACCTGTACCTACGTGGAAAGATGAAAAGGAATTCCTTCGTGATCCTGTAGCTAACCCCGTAGTCGCCTGGCCAATGCACCTGTATGATTGCAGCCCTATAAGTGATGGAGCAAGCTGTATGTTGTTGGTAGCAGAAGAAATAGCTAAAAGTTTTACTGACAATCCCTTATACGTTGTCGGTATAGGACAAGGGAGTGGCCAAGGGCTGCATGCCAAAGAAGATCTCACCTGTTTTGAAGCTACGAGGTATGCCGCAAAGGAGGCTTACGAATTGTCAGGGCTCAAGCCTGAAGATATTCAAATTGCTGAAGTGCATGACTGCTTTTCCATGGCTGAGATTATCCATCTTGAGGATCTAGGGTTTTTCAAGCCAGGGCAAGGATACAAAGCAGTAGAAGAAGGTCTGACAAGATTGGATGGTGTCAAGCCAATAAATACCTCCGGTGGACTTAAGTGCAAAGGACATCCCATAGGGGCAACTGGCATAGCTCAACTATATGAAATTTGGAAGCAGTTGAGAGGTGAAGCAGGAAAAAGACAAGTCCCCATTAAGGACTTGCGAATTGGGGCAACTCATAATTTGGGAGGCACAGGAGGCACCTGTACTCTAACTATTCTTGAAAGGAGATAAAAGGAGGATAGAGCCATGGAAGAAAGACCTTTTAGTGATATTTCTTATGAGCAGTTTCTCAATGAAGAAAAGCTTATGGGTTCAAAGTGCGCGAAGTGCGGTGCTCTTTTTGTACCCCCTCGTTCCATCTGCATAAGATGCTATAACACAAAAATGGAATGGGCTCAAATGAAGGGGAAAGGCAAGCTTGTCGCTTTTACTTGCATAGCTGTAGGTCCCCCTTATATGATAAAAGAAGGTTACGATAGACAACATCCCTATTGTTCCGGGGTCGTCGAATTGGAGGAAGGTGTAAGGGTTGTTGCTCGCATTGAGGGAGTGAACACTAATAAGCCCGAAACGATAAAAGTTGGTACGCCCCTTACTGTGCAGTTTTTACATCGTGCTGAAGGAGAAAATCTGAAAACCTTCCTGGCATTTAAGCCGGCATAATTATCCTTGTCATGGACCTGCCATATATTGAGGCTTTACTTAAGCCCGAAGCTTACCCTCATAGGTCCAAGGAAGTGAAATTAGTTCAAACCCAGATGTCTTTCATCTTCCTCACCGGCAAGTATGCTTATAAGGTCAAAAAACCAGTAAATCTGGGTTATCTGGACTATACTGCCCTAGAAAAAAGGCATTTCTTTTGCCACCAGGAAGTACACCTAAATAAGCGACTCTGTCCCGATACCTATCTGGGGGTGGTGCCTATTGTGGTAAAGGATGGTGAATTCCATGTTGAAGGGGAAGGAAAGACAATAGA
>MNYE01000125.1:0-1590 GCA_001873005.1 Dehalococcoidia bacterium CG2_30_46_9 | reverse complement strand
TATTCGCCAGAATAATCTGGAGAATTTTGCCCAGACTGAGAAATACATCGGCATTTCTACCACCCTAGAGAAATACAAGCTGATTGAAAGCTATGTGGAAGACTTTATTGCCAAAAATGCCAACTTATTTGCTAGGCGAGTAGCCGAAGGTAGAATAAGGGATTGTCATGGCGACCTCCATGCTGCACATATTTGCTTCACTGATGATATCGTCATTTATGATTGTATTGAGTTTAATGATAGGTTCAGATATGCTGATGTAGCTTCAGAAGTCGCTTTCCTTGCTATGGACTTGGACCGCTATCAAAGGGCCGATCTTTCGCAATACTTCGTGAGTACTTATGTCAAGTTGGGCCATGATGATGAGTTGTTAGAATTACTTAGCTTTTACAAGTGCTATCGCGCTTGTGTTAGAGGTAAAGTAGAAAGCTTCAAGCTGGATGACCCTTATATCTCTGAGGAAGAGAAAGCAAAGGTTCTAACCGCGGCTCAGACGTATTTCGAGCTTGCAGAATCGTATATAATGAAGGACGATTGAAGGCCATTAAATTTCTGTTAGGCCAAACCATTAACTTGTAATATCTTGCAAAAACCTGCGCACAAATTCCTCTCCCTCGAAGGGAGAGGTTAGGTGAGGGTGAATTACAAGGAACTTTGCGGTTAGCTATAATATAGAAATAGAGCGGGGAGGTAGGCTATGTTAAGGCATTTTACATTGGAATACTGGATGGATGAGGGGTGGTATGTTGGGAGACTGAAAGAAGTCCCCGGCGTGTTTAGTCAAGGCGAATCTCTAGGAGAACTAGAAGAAAATATTCAGGATGCTTATCACCTGATGGCTGAAGAGGAGATTCCACCCCAGATTATAGCCCAAACGAAGGAAATAGGTATAGAGGTGTGAAACGGCATGAGCTTATCAGGGAACTGGTAAAGGAAGGATGCTATTTGAGGCGCCATGGTAAAAAGCATGACATATACATCAATCCTAAGAGCGGCAAAAAGGCCCCAGTACCTCGTCACTCTGAAATCAAGGAGAGCCTTTGCGAGCTAATCAGAAGGCAACTCGGATTGAAGGGATTATCCTGCAAAAAGTTGCTTGGCTCGCTGGTCCAAACTGCTGCTGCGGCTTCGCAATGCACAAAGCGTCAGAGACAGCTTCTGAGGAGTTTTGGGGGTTGGTATGAGATACAAAGACGTTTTTAAAGCCCCTAAACCAATGAAAATTACAGAAATAACTTCGACTATTACAAAGTCGTTTGTAAGCTCCATAATACCAAGTATTGAACCTACAGAGCAAGAAATTGAAGAATGTTTAAAAATGCTGGAATTGGATCCGAATAATTTATGCTGTGCATATTGTGGCAATAAAGTGACAGAATGGGATCATCTTCGTCCGTTGGTGAAAGACAAGAAACCTACCGGTTATATTTCAGAGATTAGAAATCTTGTGCCTGCGTGCGGCAAATGTAATCAATCCAAAGGTAACAAATATTGGAAAGACTGGATTGAAAGTGATGCAAAATTATCTCCCAAAACACGGCAAGTTAAAGATTTGGAGAAAAAAATCGAAAGATTAGAGAGATATGAAAA